>NZ_JBNDHZ010000078.1:0-12072 GCF_056755355.1 Luteibacter sp. HAY1-4A | reverse complement strand
CGGCAGGCCCAGCACCGCGCGCACGTGGTTCTCGAACTGGCTGGTGTGGGCGCCTTCAATGGTCCAGTGCCCTGAGTTGTGCACGCGCGGCGCCATTTCGTTGCCCAACAATTCGCCACCGCGGACGAAAAGCTCCAGCGCGAACACGCCGACATAATCGAGCCGTTCGGCGATGGCCCGAGCCTGCGCGATGGCGGCCTGCTCGAGTTCGTCGGATGTGCCGGGAGCCGGCGCGAGGCTGAGCGACAGCACGCCGTCGACGTGCCAGTTGCGGGTGAGCGGCCACGTGCGGAATTCGCCGTCGCGACCGCGTACGGCCACCACGGAGAGCTCGCGGTCGAAAGGAACGAAGGCTTCGAGGATCAGGCCGTGCTTCGCCGCCGCCTCCCCCAGCGCTGCCCAGGCGGCATCGATGTCCGCTGGCGTCTTCAGGCGGAACTGGCCCTTGCCGTCGTACCCGAGGCGACGCGTCTTGAGGATGGCCGGCAGTCCGATGCGCTCGACCGCCGCGACGAGGTCGTCGCGCGTATCGACGGGGGCGAACTCGGGGGTGTCGAGGCCCGATTCCCGGAACAGGGTTTTCTCCGCCAGGCGGTCCTGCGCCACGGCGAGGGCGCGAGGATTCGGATGGACGGCGACCTGTCCGGCGAGGCGCTCCGCCGTGGCGGCCGGCACGTTCTCGAAATCGAAGGTGACGACGTCTGCCCGTCGGACGAAATCGGCCAGGGCAGTGGCATCGTTCCAGTCCGCGCCGATCAGCTCGGTGACCTGGCCCGCGCAGGCGTCCATCGACGGGTCGACCACGAGCGTACGCACGCCCAGCGGAGACGCTGCCAGCGCCAGCATGCGGGCAAGCTGGCCGCCGCCGAGGATGCCTACAGTGGGAAACGTGCGGCTCACGTGCGCGGATCCGGGTCGTCGAGCACGGAGCGGGTCTGCCCGGCACGGAACTCGTCCAGGGCGGCCGCGACGTCGGCGTCGTGCAGGGCCAGGATCGACGCGGCCAGCAGGGCGGCGTTCACGGCACCCGCGCGGCCGATAGCGAGGGTGCCCACGGGAATGCCGGCGGGCATCTGCGCGATCGAAAGCAGGGAATCCATGCCGTTCAAGGCCTTGGACTGCACGGGCACGCCCAGCACCGGCAACGGTGTCTTCGCGGCCAGCATGCCGGGAAGGTGGGCGGCGCCGCCGGCACCGGCGACGATCACCTGGATGCCCCGGTCGCGCGCCGTGGCCGCATAGTCGAAAAGCAAATCGGGCGTGCGGTGGGCGGACACCACCCTCACCTCGTGCACGATGCCGAGGCGGGTCAGCGTGGCGGAGGCATGCTCCATCGTTTCCCAGTCCGAACGCGACCCCATGACCACGCCTACGCGTGGCGCGTCCGCTTCGTTACCGCCGTTGGAAATCATGGCCGGAGCACCCAAAAGTCGCTATTGTAAAGGCATTCCTTTCATCAGGTGGCCCCCTCCGGCGGCCAATTCCATGGACAAGCGCCTTCTCGACATCCTCTGCTGCCCGGTCAGCAAGCGTCCCCTCCGCCCGCTCTCGGCGGCCGAGCGCGACCAGCTCAACGACGCCATCCGCGCCGGCTCGGTCGACACCGTGGCCGGCGAGAAAGTGGCCGAACCTCTCTCCGAGGGCCTCATCACCACCGACGGCCAGGTCGTCTACCGGGTGGAAGACGGCATTCCGGTCATGCTTCCCGAGGCCGGCATCGGCACCCTGCAACTGGCGGGCTTTACTCGGGAAAGCAGTCGCGCACAAAATCCGTGACGCGGGTCACGCTATAAAGCATTCGTTCCCGCACAATGGCGCCTCGGGCGGGGGCCAGAAACACATCCAGGATGCGCGATGAACAACGCGAGCGAGCCGTCCAACGTCGTGGACCTTAGTCAGCGCCTAGACCCGCGCAGCGAACGCGTGGGCGCGCTGCTGGTCACGGTGCGTGGCCTGGCGACCAAGCGGCTGCACGCGCTGGCCTCGAACATGTTCGAGAACATCGACGACGCGCTGTTCGACCTGGCCGAGAAGGCCGAGAACAATGCCGCGCAGACCCAGTTCTTCGACGGCATGCGCGAGGTGCGCAAGAAGCGCGCCATCGTGGAGCGCACTTTCCTTGGCCAGGTCGCACGCGATCTGGCCGACTTCTCCTCGGGCCGCACGCATGCGCCCGACGCGGACACCGGCGCGCGCCCGCTCGCCAATATCGAACTCAGCCTAGTGGGCGAGAACGAACTCGAGGAATCGCTGGCCATCACCAGCATGATCGGCAAGAACGAGCAGCGCCTTGCGCGCGCTCTTTTTGCGGTCAACCAGCGCCTGTCGGTGATCTGCGGTGGCGCCAGGATGGACGACGCTACCAATCCCGTCGGCCCGGCCTCCCTTGCCGCCGCTTTCCGGCAGGCCATGCGCGAACTGATGGTGGAAGTCCGCGTCAAGCTGATCATCTACAAGCTGTTCGATCGCTACGTGCTCGCGGGCATCGACGAACTCTACGACGACATCAACAACGAGCTCGCCGCCGCAGGCGTGCTGCCGCAGTTGCGCCACGAGATTCCAACGCGCCGCAGCGATGCGCCGGCACCCATCGGCCCGGTGTCCGCAGTCGGGGCGCCGGCACAAGCCGCCGCGCCCGTAACAGATGCCGCCGCCGCGGAATTCATGCAATCGCTGCACGCCCTGTTTTCCGCACGTCGCGGCGACGCGGGGGTGCCGACCGGCGCGCCGCTCGCCACCGGGCCGTTGCCCAGTCCGACCGAACTGCTCGGCGCGCTCACCCTCCTGCAGAGCCAGATCACCGCGCTTCCCAACCAGGCGGCGCAGCTGGCCACCCAGGCCGATGTCACTCGCGACGTGGCGCAGCTCAAGGAACAACTGCTCGCGCAGATCGGCCAGCTGCGCGGCCAGCAGACCGCGCACGTGTCGGGCATGGACGAAGACACCATCGACCTGGTGGGCATGCTCTTCGAGTTCATCCTCGAAGACCACAACCTGCCGGCCGAGATGCAGGTGATGCTCGCGCGCCTGCAGATCCCCTACCTCAAGGTGGCCCTGCTCGACCGGCGGATGTTCGCGCACAAGACGCATCCGGCGCGCCAGCTGCTGGACGCGCTGGCCGACGCCGCCAAGGGTTGGTCGGTCGAAGCCGATCGCGACGGGCGCCTGTTCGACAAGGTGAAGTCCATCGTCGAGCGCCTGCTGCACGACTTCGACGACGACGTGGGCATCTTCACGAAGCTCGCCGCCGAACTGCAGGACTTCCTGGACGTCAGCCGCAAGCGTGCCGAACTCGCCGAGCAGCGCGTGGCGGAGTCCACGCGCGGCCGCGAAAAGCTCGAGCAGGCCCGCCGCCGCGCCGCCCAGGAAATCGTGGGCCGCATCGGCGGCGCATCGCTGCCGCCGCTCATCTATGGCGTACTCACGCGTGCGTGGGCCAATTACATCGTGCTCACCCTGTTGCGCCAGGGCGAGGAATCGCACGAATTCCGCGATTCGCTCCGCTTCATCGACGACTTCATCGCCAGCGCCCGGCCAGTGCACGACCTCAACGGCCGCCGCGACCTCCGCGCCATGCTGCCGGGCGTGGAGCGCGCACTGCGCCGAGGCCTCGCGGCCGTGGCGTTCCAGGAAACCGACACCGAACAACTGCTTGGTCAACTGCATGCGTTCTACCGCCAGCAGCTTGGCGAAGCCGCGCCGGAAACGGCCTCTGGAACCATCGTCTCCAGCGTCATGCCGTTGCCCGAGGCCATCCAGGCCATCGAGGAGCCGGTGGCCGCGCCTGAACCGGACGAGGAAGTGGACTCCCTGCCCGACGAGGCTTTCGACGAGCGTTACCTGACGCAGGCGCGTGAGTTGAAGGTGGGCCAGTGGCTGGAATTCACGGCGCCCGACGGCACCACCGATCGCGCGAAGCTGTCGTGGATCAGCCCGATCAGCGGCCGCTACCTGTTCGTGAACCGCCGCGGCCTCAAGGTGGCCGACCACAGCCTCGCCGGCCTCGCGCAGGCCTTCGCGGGCGGGACGGCCCGGGTACTCGATTCCACCCTGCTCTTCGACCGCGCGATGGACGCCATCGTGGAGAAGCTTCGGCAGCCCGAGGGCTAAAGCAGGGCTGTGGGAGCCGCTTCAGCGGCGATCCCGCGGCAGCGGGCAGGCTTGTCGCGAGTGCCCATCGCCGCTGAAGCGGCTCCCACACAGAGCCCTGCACAAAGCTCCCGCAAAAAAAGCTCCCCCAAAAAGCAGGGCGGGCAGCGGACTTTGTGGTGGTAAGGTAGCGGCCTTCTCAACTGGCTACTGCACGATGAGTCCTTCCGATGGGCGACACCTGGCCGAGGCGCTTCCGCCGGCCAGCGAGATCCTTGCCGATGTGGAACGCGCCTTCGCCGAGGATATCGGCCCCGGCGATGCGACGGCCGACCTGCTGGATCCGAATGCCACCGCCACGGCGGTGCTCACTTGTCGCGAAGATGCCGTGCTCTGCGGCTCGGCCTGGTTCGATGCCTGTTTCCGCAAGCTCGACCCCGAGGTGCGCATCGAATGGCTCGTTCACGACGGCAACCGCGTCGCAGCGGGTACGGCGATCTGTCGCCTGGCCGGCAAGGCCCGCGCGCTGGTCACGGCCGAGCGGTCGGCCCTGAATTTCCTGCAGCTGTTGTCGGCCACGGCCACCGTGACCTCGCGCTACGTCGACGCGATCGCAGGCACGCGCACGCGGGTGCTCGACACACGAAAGACGATCCCAGGGCTTCGCCGCGCCCAGAAGTACGCGGTGCGCTGCGGCGGCGGCACCAATCACCGTATCGGGCTGTTCGACGCGATGATGCTCAAGGAAAACCACATCATCGCGGCAGGCGGCATTCCGGCGGCGGTGCGTGCCGCACGCACCATCCACCCGAGCCTGCCCCTCATCGTGGAGGTAGAAACGCTGGAGGAACTGGCGCAGGCCGTGTCCGCCGGCGCCGACCGCGCCTTGCTCGACAATTTCACGCCAGCCATGCTGGCGGAGGCCGTGGCGTACACCGCGGGCCGCATTCCGCTCGAAGTGTCGGGCAATGTCGAGATCGACACGATCCGCGCGATCGCCGAGACCGGCGTGGATTTCATCTCCAGCGGTGCGCTGACCAAGAACGTGCGGGCCGTCGACCTCTCGCTACGCCTCGATTTCGCCTGACGTGTGGGGCCTCCCGTACGGAGGCATCCGGCAGGACTTGTCGTAGGCGCGGTGCGGCCACACACTGGTTCCATGTCTTCCATCAACGACCTCATCTGGTTGCTCGTCCTCGCCGCCGCCGTGGCCACCTGGTATCGGCTGACGCGGGCACGGGAGATCGCGGCGCGCGCCGCCCTCGCGCTGTGCAAGCGGCACGGCCTGCAACTGCTCGACCAGAGCGTGGGCCTCCGCGCCCTTCGCTGGCAGGGTGTGGATGGGGTGCGACGCCTCGAGCGTTGCTACGGCTTCGAAGTGAGCGAGGACGGTCAGTCGCGTCAGGCGGCACGGTTGTGGATGGCCGGGAACGACGTCGCCAGCTTCTCACTGCCGATGTCGGGCGCGCCGGAACTCGAAACCGTCGTTGCGACGGATGCGTTCGTACACACAGGGAATGTCGTATCGCTCGCCGAGAGGCGGCGCCTGCACTGACGCAGACGGCGCCTGCGCGACGTAAATCTGTAGGAGCGGCTGGCTTACTTCACTACGCGCAGGTGGGGCGCGCCGCGTTTCGGGCGGTCGTCGTCACCGCCGGTGGGAGGAGTCGATTCGTTCGCTTCGTCGGAGGCTTCCGCGGCATTCGCAGCCGGGGCGTCGTTCTCGTCGGCCGGAAACATCATGCCCTGCCCGTTTTCCTGGGCGTAGAGCGCCAGCACGGCCTGCACCGGGATCACGATGGACTGGCTGACCCCGGAGAACCGGGCCTGGAAGGAGATCCTGTCGTTGCCGAGGTCGAGGTTGGCCACGGCCCGCATGGCCAGGTTCAACACCACCTGCCCGTTCTTCACCACGTGCGCCGGCACCTGGACGCCGGGCTGGGCCGCGTCCACCAGGACATAAGGCGTGAGACCGTTGTCGCTGATCCAGTCGTAGATGGCCCGCAGCAGGTAGGGGCGATTGGAAGTCATGCCCGCGCTTTCGTTCGTATCCATGGAAACCGTCCTCGTCGTACCCGCCGGTATGGGTCGGGAATCACCAGATGCCCCGGCAGGGCAAGGCCAGAGGACAGTTTAAGGGATAGGGCCGGCCGGGGGGTACTAACCGGCTGCGAATGTGAAGTCCGGCCGCATGTCACGCTCTTCCGGCGTGAGGCTGCGGGCGAAGCCCTGACTGTGGAACAGGCGCTCGCCGTAGTCGACGATCGGCTTGCCGTCCTTGCCGAGGTCCACACCCAGGTGGGGCAAGCGCCAGACCACCGGGGCCACCAGGCAGTCGATGAGGCTCATCTCGGGGTTCAGGAAGAAGCGCGAGGCACGGAACAGCGGGACGGTCATCAACAGGTGCTCACGGAGCCTTTTCCGCGCACCGTCGGCCGCCTTGCCGCCCTCACCGATAGCTTCGATCTCCGGCAGCCAGTCGTTTTCGATGCGCCACGTGGCGAGTCGCAGCCGGGCCCGGGACAGCGGGTCGATCGGCATCAGGGGCGGGTGCGGGTAACGCTCGTCGAGGTATTCGACGACCACCGCGGGGTCGTAGAGGGTGAGATCGCGGTCGACCAGGGTCGGCAGCGTGCCGTACGGGTTCAACTCCAGCAGGTCCGGCGTGGGCTGATCGGCTTTCAGGATGATCCGGTCGTAGGCGACGCCCTTGGCGGCCAACACGAGACGCGTGCGGTGGCAATGGATGTCGTCGGCGCTGGTGTAAAGCGTCAGCGCCGAACGCGAACGTGCATTCTGGACCATGCTTTCGATCTCCCTCCCTACTCCCACAACGATAGCGGGGCGGCCGCCGGGCCGCCCCGCGGGGACGTCAGTCAGTGACTTTCGTGGACGTCTTTCCAGTACTCATGTTTCAGAAGGTACAGGAGGAAGGTCAGACCGGCCAGAAACAGGATGACCCAGACGCCGACGGACTGGCGCTCGAGGGCGGCGGGCTCGGCCGCGTACTCGAGGAAGGTGGTCAGGTCGCGGGTGGCGCCCCGGAATTCCTCGGGGCTCATGCGGCCTGGCGTGGAGATCTGCAGCTTCTCGACCACCGCTTCCTGCCCCGGCGCGGCTTCGCCGTGCACGGCCGTCTGCAAGCCCTGGAGCTCCCACAGCGGGTTAGGCATGGACGCATTCGGGAAGACCGTGTTGTTCCAGCCCACCGGACGGGTCGGGTCCAGGTAGAACGAGTTCAGGTAGTTGAAGATGAAGTCCACGCCCTTGGCGCGGGCTTCCAGCGAGAGGTCCGGCGGATCCTTGCCGAACCAGGTTTTCGCGTCTTCCGCCGGCATGTGCGAAATGACCGGCTCGCCGAACTTGGCACCCGTGAAGTTGAGGTTCTTCATGACCTCGTCCTCGGACAGGCCGAGATCGGAGGCGAGGCGCGAATAACGCACGTACTTCAGCGAGTGGCAGCCGACGCAGTAGTTGAAGAACAGCTTGGCGCCACGCTGCAGCGAAGCCTGGTCACGAACGTTGGTGCCCGCGGGAGCCAGGCCCTCGCCCTCGGAAGCGAGGGCCGGAATGGTGGCGACGGCGAGGCCCAGCGCCAGGGCGATGGAGGAGATAGTGCGCTTAATCATGCATCGTCACCCGTTCCGGAACCGGCTTGGTCTTCTCGAAACCAAAGCGCGTGTAGACCCACACGAATACGAAGAAACCGAAGTAACCCAGCACCATGAGGCGGCCGAAGGCGTTTTCCCAGGTCGTGACGTCCGCACCGGGGAACCACTCCGGAATGACCTCGGCGGTGACGCCGGCGCCCACCAGGCCCAGGGCCAGGAAGCTGACGACCAGCACGCCCAGGGCAATGCGGAAACCGAGGCCGCGATAACGCACCGAGCGCACTTCGCCCTTGTCGATCCACGGCAGCAGCGCCAGCAGCAGGATGGCGCCGAACATGCCGATGACGCCCCAGATCGCCGTGCCGAAGAAGGACGGGATCATGCGCAGGATCGCGTAGAACGGGGTGAAGTACCACGACGGCTTGATGTGGCTCGGCGTGACGAGGTTGTTCGCCGGGGTGAAGTTGTCGTGCTCGAGGAACCAGCCGCCGAAGGTAGGCGCGAAGAAGATGATGAACGCGGCGATGGTGAGGAAGAAACCGACGCCCACGAGGTCCTTCACCGTGTAGTACGGATGGAACGGAATGGCGTCGATGGGTTTCTCCGGATTCCACCGGTTGCCCTTCGGCCCGTGCTTCACGTCGACGCCGTCGGGGTTGTTGGAACCCACCTCGTGCAACGCGGCGAGGTGCAGCACCACCAGGAGCAACAGCACCAGCGGCAGCGCGATCACGTGCAATGCGAAGAAGCGGTTGAGCGTGGCATCGGCCGGCAGGAAGTCGCCCATGATCCACTCCACCAGCGAACCGCCGATGTAGGGAATGGTGCCGAACAGCGAGATGATCACCTTCGCGCCCCAGAACGACATGTTGCCCCACGGCAGCACGTAGCCCATGAACGCCTCGGCCATCAGCACGAGGAAGATGAGCATGCCGAGGATCCAGACCAGCTCGCGCGGACGCTTGAACGAGCCGTACATGATGCCGCGGAACATGTGCAGGAACACCACCACGAAGAACAGCGAGGCGCCCGTGGAGTGCATGTAGCGGATGAGCCAGCCCCATTCCACGTCGCGCATGATGTACTCGACCGAGTTGAACGCTTCCAGCGCACTCGTCTTGTAGTTCATGGTGAGGAAGATGCCGGTCACGATCTGGTTGACCAGGACCAGGAGCGCCAGCGAACCGAAGTAGTACCAGAGGTTGAAGTTCTTCGGCGCGAAGTACTCCGTCATGTGCTTCCGGTACGTCGGCGCCAGGTTCGGCGCGCGTTCGTTCACCCAGTCGCCGATGCGGGAAAAGACGTTAGCCATCAGCCTGCCTCCTTCGGATCGACGCCGATCTGGATGTGCGTGTCGTCCACGAAGTGGTACGGCGGCACAGGCAGGTTCTTCGGCGCGGGCACGCCGCTGAAGACGCGGCCGGACAGGTCGTACCGTGACTTATGGCAGGGGCAGTAGAAACCGCCCTTCCAGTTCGCGTCGAACGGCTCGGGCTTGATGTCGGGCACGAAGTCCGGCACGCAGCCCAGATGGGTGCACAGGCCGATGACGACCAGCCACTCCGGCTTGATGGAGCGGGTTTCGTTGGTGGCGTACTTGGGCTGCTGCGCGGCGTCCGACGACGACGGGTCGAGCAGCCGGGGCTCGAGGCCCTTCAGCTGCGCCAGCTGGTCCTTCGTGCGATTGACGACGAACACCGGCAGGCTGCGCCACGCGAAGGTCACCTTCTGGCCCGCCTCGATGGCACTGATATCGACCGTGACAGGCGCCCCCGCTGCCTTTGCCCTTGCGCTCGGTTCCCACGACTTGATGAAGGGCACGACCGCCGCGACCACTCCCGCCCCGCCGACAACTGCTGTCGTTACGGTTAGGAAGCGACGGCGCCCGTGATCGACGACTTCGTTCGCCATCAGGCTCTCCGGAACTTATGCCATTGAGAATGCGGACCCCAACGCCGGCTCTTTTCGGATATCGGCTTCCGCAAATCGCGTCAGTGTAACGTCAGCACCAGCCACGTACAATAAAATGAACGCCACCTTGTACCTGATGAGGGACAGGGCTGCCACGGAACCGCCCGGATGCGGTATTGGTTCGCAGGATCCCCTAGCCCTTTCCATGAAAGACGCCGCCCGCACGCTCGCCTTCGTTGCCCGCTTCGTCGTGCTCGGCCTGGCCGTGGCCTTCGTCGTGGGTCTTTTCTGGCCGGGCAGCGGCGCTTTCCTCCGCGAGCGCTTCGGTGGCCCCGCCGCGCGGGAAACCTCCACATCCACCGTCGCGGCAGGATCGGGCCCCGCGTCGTACGCCGACGCCGTGGCCAAGGCCGCACCGTCGGTCGTAAATATCTACGCCAACAAGCTGGTGACGGAGCAACCGCGCGAGCTCTATTCGGACCCGGTGCTCCAGCGCATCTTCAGCGTGCCCACCGGGCCTGCGCGCACCCGGCGCCAGCAGAACCTCGGCTCCGGTGTCATCGTGAGCGACGATGGCTACGTATTGACCAACAACCACGTCATCGCCAACGCCGACGACATCCAGCTGCTTCTCTACGACGGCCGCGTGGCGAGCGCCCGCGTGGTGGGTTCCGACGACGAAACCGACCTGGCCGTATTGAAAGTGGACGCCGGCAACCTGCCCGCCATCCACATGACCGATGCCGACAGCCGCCCCCGCGTGGGCGACGTGGTGCTGGCCATCGGCAACCCCTTCGGCATCGGGCAGACGGTGACGATGGGCATCGTCAGCGCCATCGGCCGGCAGCTCAACCTGTCCAGCCTGGAGAACTTCATCCAGACGGATGCCGCGATCAACTTCGGCAATTCGGGCGGCGCGCTGGTCAATGCGCACGGCGAGCTGGTGGGCATCAACACTTCCCTGATCGGCCAGGCCGTCGGTGCGGAAGGCATCGGCTTCGCCATTCCCGTGCAGAGCGCGCGCGACGTGCTCGACCAGATCGTGCAGACCGGACATGTGGTGCGCGGCTGGATCGGGGCCGACTATGGTGCGGTGCCGGTGTCGGCCAACAGCGGCTTACCGTCGGCGGCACGCGGCGTGGTCGTCAACGAGGTATCGCCCGGCGGTCCCGCCGCGCTGGCGGGTATCCAACAGCGCGATGTGCTGCTGCGGCTGGGCGACGAGGACATCCTCGATCCATCGGACCTGCGCCGGCACGAAGCCTCGTTGAAGCCCGGCGTGCCCGTGCAGATTTCCGGGCTTCGCTACGGTGCACCGTTCACGGCGACCATTACGCCGGCACAGCGTCCGCCGAGCGCACCAATGCAGGCTTTGCGGCAGCCATAGACTCCCCTGTAGGAGCCGCTACAGCGGCGAGAAGCCCACGAAGCGGTGCAGCCGCGAGGCAAACTCCCTCGCCGCTATAGCGGCTCCTACAGCGAAAGGCGGGATCGGCTGCGTCACGCGCCGCGGTCGGCCAGCGGGACACCGGAACTCGCATGCCGCCGCAGCGTCTCCGCATACCGCTTCCGCAGCACGCCCACACGCTCCACGTACACCTGCGTTTCGTCGTAAGGCGGCACGCCGTTGTACTTCTGCACCGCGCCCGGGCCTGCGTTGTACGCCGCCGCCGCCAGCCGCTCGTTGCCGTTGAAATTCCGCAGCAACAGGGCCAGGTACCGCGCGCCGCCGCGGATGTTCTGGCTTGCATCGAACGCGTCCAGCACGCCCATGTCGCGCGCCGTGCCCGGGATCAATTGCATCAGGCCCTGAGCGCCCGCCACCGACAACGCACGCGGATTGAATGCGCTTTCCGCATGGATAACCGCGCGCAGCAAGGCTTCGTCCACCCCGAACTCCCCGCTCGCCGCGCGGATCGTGTCGCCGTACGAGGTGAGGTTGAGCGCCACGCTGTTCCAGTCGATCTTCGAATGGACGTCGCAAGCCGCGCAGGTGGCGATATAGGTGAAGAGCATCTTGATGCTCTGTCCCTTGCCGCCCCCGCCCGGCGGAATGTTGGTGTACTCGACACCGCCGTCGGGACGTGTGATCCGGTAGACGGCACCGCGCAGCACGCCCGAGCCCTTCGGCGCCTCCGGTGCCGCTGCGGCGGTGAGGTCTTGCGATGCCGACTCCCGGTAATCCCAGCTGCCCTTGGGTGCCATGACCGGCGGCAGCGCCTCGACGCCCCCGGGACCCCCGACGATAGTTCCGCTCACGCCGGCGAAGGCCGCGGCCGACGGTGCCGAGACGACCGAACCCACTACGCCATTTAAGGAACCCACCGGATTCGCCACCGCTCCCTGTGGGAAGCGGGGGGGGGGGGGGGCGGGGGGTTTGGGGGGGGGCGCCAGGGGCGCCCGCGCGCGGGGCCCCCCCCCCGGGGGGGGGGGGGCCGGGGGGGGGGGCGGGGGGGGCGCC
>NZ_JBNDHZ010000077.1:0-12643 GCF_056755355.1 Luteibacter sp. HAY1-4A | reverse complement strand
GGATCAATCCCGTGCTGGACGCAGCCACCAGCGATGACGATTTCCTGCTCACGGATGTGCGCAGAAAGAAGATGACCATCTATATCGGTATCCAGCCGAACAAGCTGGCCGAGAGCAAGCTGATCGTGAACCTGTTCTTCAGTCAGCTCATCAACCTCAACACCAAGGTGTTGCCGCAGAACGACCCGAGCCTGAAGCACCAGTGCCTACTCCTCATGGACGAGTTCACCTCCATCGGCAAGGTCGAAATCATCGCCTCGGCGGTGTCGTACATGGCCGGTTATAACATCCGCCTTCTGCCTATCATTCAGAGCATGGCCCAGCTCGATGCCACGTATGGCAAGGATGTCTCGCGCACCGTCATCACGAACCACGCCCTGCAGATCGTCTACGCGCCTCGGGAACAGCAGGACGCCAACGATTACTCCGATATGCTCGGCTATACGACGGTGCGACGCGAGAACATCACTAAGAGCAAGAAGGGTGACATATCGAAAAGCCACTCCGAGGAAAAGCGCGCGCTCATGCTTCCGCAGGAATTGAAGGCCATGGGTACCGAGAAGGAGGTCTTCCTCTACGAGGGCATTCCTCACCCCGTGATGTGCGAGAAGATCCGCTATTACCAGGACAAGTACTTCACGTCGCGGTTGATGGAGAAGGTGCAGATCGCGCCGCTTTCCATCTAACGGCGCCACAACGGTGTCGACTGTTTTCCTTCCCCTGAAGAGAAGCACTCCATGAATACTCCCGCAAAAGCACTACTGTTGATGGCGGCGACGGCCGCGATGCCGGCCGCTTCCCTGGCCACCACCGCGTCGCCAAGCATGTGCGGGAAGTCCGACCAGGTCGTGTTTTCGTGCCCCCTTGCAGGAAGCACCAAGACCGTTTCCATGTGCGCCGCGGGTGACGTGGCTAACGGCGGTGGCCGTTTCTACTACGCCTATGGAAGCGCAGGGAAACCCGAACTGACTTACCCCGCGGCAGGCAGCGAGGGAGAATTCACGCGCACGCACCTCACCTTTCCGGGCAACACCGGGGGCTACGCCTATGCCTTCACGAATGCGGGCTTCAAGTACGTGGTCTATTCCGTCTCGGGCTCCAACAACCTGCAGGACGGAGGATTGGTGGTCTTGAAGGATGGCCAGGCAAAACCCGTGAAGCAAAGTACTTGCCAGGCAGGCAAGGTTACCGACACGGATGACGATGCACTGATCGACGCCACGCTCAAATGGAAGAGTGATCCCGCGATCGATAAAAACGGGATTCCCACGCGCTGAGCGCTCAGCGAATCCTTCCTATAATTGGTCTCGATGCCCAGCATGGTGGGCCAAAGCCAGCAGCAAGCATCCGCGAAAATATAGGCCATCGGCGGGGCCGCTTAAGCGCGACCCCGCCCCCCGCGAAGGGCAACGACTCCCGTCAGCGATGCATCTCGGGCTGTTGTTGCTGCTGTTGCTGCGAAGGCGCCGGCGGCTGGTTCTGAGCCGGCTGCTGCCACTCCGCACTACTCTGCGCCAGCGTCTTGCCCACGGACTGGCTCACGTCGACTTCCGCGATCTGCTTGAACGGCGAATTGAGTTCGCCCTGCACCGCATAGGCGCGGCGCGCATCGTCGCTGAGCACCACGTGGTCCACGCGTGACAGTCCCTGGGCGTGCGCGGCCACCGCCAGCGAAGCGGCCAGGTTGCTGCTGAGCTGGTCGGGCGTACGCCCCTGCCGGGCGTCCACCGCTTGAACGCCCTCGAGCGCCTGACGATAAATCGCATTGCCGGGGTGTGACGGACTGTCGAGCCCCACGGCTCGCGACTGCGTGGCCTGGGTCAATGCCGTCATGGTTTTCGCTCCCGCGACGCCGTCGTCGCCAAGGCCGTGATCGCGCTGGAAGGCCTTCACCGCCGCGGTCGTATTGGCCCCGAAATCGTTGTCCGGATGCAGCGGGCGCCCGTCCGCCCCCTTGTACCCCAGCTGGGCAAGCTGGCGCTGCAGATCGCCAACCGCGGGCGAGTGGTCGTGCTCACGCAAGGTGCCCGCGCGCTGTACATGGTCGCCAGTCGCATGATTCGGCGTCGGAGCGCGCACGTGGCCCGGATGGGTAACGTGCAGCAAGCGCTCCTGCGTGCCATTGCGCTGCACGTTCACGTCCAGCGTGCGATCGGCGTTGACATGCGTGGACACGTCGCGGCTGTTCACCGACTGCCATTGCCCGTTGATCAGCGCCTCGCCATGGCCGGACCGGCCCCAGGTCACCAGGTCGCGTCCTTCGGCATAGAAACCGCGATGGTTGGACGTCTGCGCATAGGAACCGCCCTGCCCAAGGGCCTGCACCATTGCCCGCGAATGCGCTGGGTCGGTGAAGGCATCGCGTATGGCCGAGTACTCGTGCGGAAGATTCGGATGCGTGGGGTCGTTGCCAAGCTGCGTCGGATTGACCAGCGGATTGCTGACCACGTTGTCCCATGCCGGCCGAAGCGGATGGTTGGGGCCGGTGGCGCGCATGTCGTTGAACAAGGCCGCGCCAGCAAGCGCATGGTCGCGGCCGTCGGTCACGTAATCGGGATAGCGGTCGATGGAATGCCGCACCTCGTCCACGCTGTGGTGCTGGCCTCGCTGGAGTTCGCCGATGAGGCGATTTCCATAGGTCTCGCTCTGGTTGTAGAGCTTCGCGGTCATCGTGATCAAGCGGGCCTGGTCCGCCTCCGATGCGTGCCGGTACAGATCGGTCTGCTGGAGTGGCGCGATGGCGTTCGTCATCAGCTTGTTCACCTGGGCGGTGTCGTGCTGGTGGACGAAGCTGATACCGGCGTCGCTGGCCATGAAGGCGTCGAGGTGCGACTTCACCGTGGCATCGAGCGGGCGGCCATGCTGGGCCTCAATCTGGTGCCCTGTGCGGCCCAGGTCGGCAATGGTCTGCGTACGCTGCGCGGCGTTGAGCGCCCAATCCGGATGCGCAGTACGTGCCCACGCCTGGTAGGCATCGGTCAGTTCCGTCGCGACTTCGGGATGTTGGCCGAGATCGGTCTGCAGCGTGCCGATGGAAAATCCGCTGTTACCGATGGGGTGCATCGTGGGATGGCCCTGGGCGTCGTCGCGGATGTTGCCCGCAAAACTCAGCCGGTAGGCCACGTCGCCACCTTCGGAACTCACGCCGATGGCGAAATAGGATAGTGCGCGTGCTTCGTTATCAGTCAATCCTGGCATGTTGCAACTCCTGGTTAATGGGCGCTGTTACATGTCGTCCTTGCACTTCGTATCCAGCGGCGCCTTGCCGCCTTTCGCCACGCGTTCCAGCGAGACGTATTTTTCGTCGCCGCGATACCAGGCAAGGCGCTTGCCTTCCGGAATCACGTAATCCTTTTCTTCTCCGAAGGCCGGACACACGGGATAACCGTCTCGCTCGGCCTCGTCGGCGCAGAACCGCAGGTAGAGTTTTCCGTCGCGCCATTCACCCTTGAAGCGGCCCGAACTGCCCATGGAGCGGGTGCCGTCGGACCAGGTGCCCTCTGGCGTGGCGCCTGCGGAAACGTGCAGTTCCACGGCGTGCCCGAGGTTGCAGTCGGTCCGGTACCCCCAGTCGCCCACGACTGCCGTGGCGCCTTGGCTCGACGGAGCAGCAGCCCCTCGTGCGCGCTTCTCCAACTCGTCGGCCCGGAAGCTGGTCTGGGTCGTGGTACAGGCATTCTTGACGACCGTTCCCGGCTTGACGCCGCATGCCTTGTCGCGGCCGGCGATCCACTGCCGTTCTTCTTCGCGCAGTGCCTTGCGGCCGGCGTCGTCGAGCGATCCCGAAAGCTTCTTGTAGACGGCGTTCAGCCGCGCGTCCTGGGTGTCGTAGTCGTGCGAGCCGGCGTCCTGTGCCGCGGCACCTGCCGCGAATGCCAGGCCCATGGCCATCGCGGCGAACCATCGCACGTGGGCGCTTGCCCGCGCCCCATCCATTCGCCTGCCGAGCATTGGAACTCCTGGTCGTGATTGTCCAAATCCCCATTTGCGAGCCTAGCAGGTTCAGGTTGACAAAACCGTGCAGGGTTCACCGTCTTTTCGTGCCGGTTTTGCGTGCCCGCTTACAGCGTTCGGTCTATTGAACCCGCCAGAGCCAGGGACGAGCATCGGAATGTCCAGCCGACCGCTGGCCTTTGCGTACATCAACGGAATGAGGATACAAAGATGAACCAGCCACGGAAACCAGGCGATCTGGACCCCGACTTTGGTGACGATGGGATTGCGCAGCTACACGTGGACGGGATGGGCCAAGGCACATCGTACGTATTGAGCGACGGGAAGATGCTGTCGGTGAGTGTCCACGGGGGTGATACCGCGACCGTCGTCCGGCACCTTCCTGACGGAAACCTCGACAGGAGCTTCGGCAAGGAAGGCATCGTGCGAACCCCGCTGGGTCTCCCCGGCAATTTCGTAGGGAGCATCCAGGCCATCCTGGAAGGCGACAAAATACTCATCGGCGGCCATGTAGAAGCTTGGCAAGAAGTCTATTTGTGCTACATCCGCCTCACGGCAGATGGGCAACTTGACGGCTCCTTTGGCGTCGGCGGGCGTGCAACGATCAATCTGCCGAAGACGTCGAGGGACGAAGCGGCGCATGCGGCCGTCCAGGTCGATGGCAGGATCGTCGCACTTGCCGAATCGATCGGGGGTTTCGACGTGTGGTTCCCGACGCTGTTGCGGCTGACTACCGACGGCGCCCTCGATAAAACGTTTGGCGACGCCGGGTTTTCCTATGCATTTCCCTCGCGCTCTTCCCTATGGAAGATGCAGGTCCTCCCCGATGGGAAACTGCTGACCAACGGCATGCGTGGCGAGCAGGGCATGATTTCCCGATACGAACAGGATGGTCGCCCCGATCCAGGGTTCGGACAGGATGGACATTTCTATCTTGACGTGACCCAGCGTCCCGGCTTCACTCAGATCGACGGTACGGCGGTCGATGCCGATGGAAAGATCCTCGTGGTGGGCAATGCGGGGAGAAGTCGCCAAACTGCATTTATCGCGCGGGTGGAAGCAGACGGCTCAGGCTTGGACAGCACGTTCAACAACGGTGAGCCTATGCTTCTCGATTTGGGAGATGCAGGAAATATCGAAACGTTCGTAATCCCCCTGGCGGACGGGAAAATCCTCTCGCTCGGACACACATTCGGTACGTCGTCCACTGCAACCTTGCGGCGCTTCCTCGGCGACGGCACACCCGACACTACGTTCGGGCAGGCCGGCCTCGTTGTGACCAATCCCGGCGAGGGCGTCTTCCACCAGCTAACCCGCCTGCAGGTTCAAGCCGACGGCAAGTATGTGGCGGCGGGTTCGATCCTGGACACTTCCATCGGTTGGTCTGCTGCCATCTTCCGCTTCTTGCCTTAGGCTGCCTACGCCGGCCGGGCCACCCGCCCGACCCATCCGGTATCATGTCCGACCGGCGTGCCGCAGGTGGCACGCCTTCGGCATGGAACCTCGGAAAATCATGGCTTTGGCAGAAGACATCTCGGCCGCCGCGGGGCACACCCCGTTCATGCGCCAGTACCTGGCGGCGAAGGCGGAGCACCCGGACATCCTGCTCTTCTTCCGCATGGGCGACTTCTACGAGTTGTTCTATGACGACGCCCGCAAGGCAGCCCGCCTGCTGGATATCACCCTGACCCAGCGCGGCCAGTCGGCCGGCGCGCCGATCCCCATGGCCGGTGTGCCTTACCACGCGGTGGAGAACTACCTCGCCCGGTTGGTGAAGCTCGGCGAGTCCGTGGCGCTGTGCGAACAGATGGGCGATCCGGCCACGTCGAAGGGGCCCGTCAAGCGCGAAGTCGTGCGCATCGTTACCCCAGGAACGGTGACCGACGCGGCGCTGATGGAAGAGCGCCGCGACAACCTGCTGCTCTCCATCGCCGCCGGGCCGAAGGGTTACGGCCTGGCATGGGTGGATCTCTCCACAGGACGATTCCTCCTTACCGAGGTAGGCACGGCCGAAGGCTTGGCCGCCGAGCTTGCCCGGCTGCAGCCGGCCGAAACATTGGTGGGCGAGGACGTGGCGTGGCCAAAGCTGGTCTCGTCCCTGCCCGGCCTGCGCAAGCGTCAGCCGTGGCATTTCGACGGCGATGCCGCCACTCGCGAACTGTGCCGCTTCTTCAAGACGCGCGACCTGCTGGGTTTCGGCGTGGACGGCATGCCGCTGGCCATCGCCGCCGCGGGTTGCCTGCTCGGGTATGTGGAAGAGACGCAGAAGAGCGCCCTGCCCCACCTCACCGGCCTGGCCGTGGAGAGCGCGAGCGAGACGATCGCCATGGACGCATCGACCCGCCGCAACCTGGAAATCGACACGCACCAGAGCGGTAATGTCGAGAACACCCTGCTGGGCGTGCTGGACGAGACGGTGACGCCGATGGGCGCGCGCCTGCTGCGCCGCTGGCTCAACCGGCCGCTGCGCGATCGCCAGGTACTGCGCGGTCGCCACCAGGCCATCGGCAGCCTCATCGACTCACACCGCCACGTGAGCCTGCGTGAGCGCCTGCGCGGGGTGGGTGATCTCGAACGCATCCTCGCGCGCGTGGCCTTGCGCTCGGCGCGGCCGCGCGACCTTTCCACATTGCGCGACGGCCTGGCCGCCGCGCCCAACCTGCGCCAGGACATCGAAGGCCTCGACAGCCCGCTGATACATGCGCTGGTCGAGCGCATCGGCGACCACGCGGACACCGCGGCCCTGCTCGCCGCCGCCATCGTTCCCCAGCCGCCGGTGCTGCTCCGCGACGGCGGCGTGCTCGCCGAAGGGTACGACGACGAACTGGACGAATTGCGTCGCCTGTCCACCAACGCGGACCAGTTCCTGGTGGACATGGAAGAGCGCGAAAAGGCGGCCAGCGGCATTTCCACGCTCAAGGTCGGCTACAACCGCGTGCATGGCTATTACATCGAGATCACCAAGGCACAGGCCGACAAGGCGCCGCAGCACTACACACGCCGGCAGACCACGAAGAACGCCGAGCGCTACATCACCGAAGAACTGAAGCAATTCGAAGACAAGGTTCTCTCGGCGAAAGAGCGCTCGCTGATGCGCGAACGCGCGCTGTACGAACTGCTGCTGGACAAGCTGATCGAGCGCCTGCCGGAACTGAAGGTCGCCGCAGCGGCCATGGCCGAACTGGACGTGCTGGCGAACCTGGCCGAACGCGCCGAAGCCCTGGACTGGACGGCGCCGCAGCTTACCGACGCGCCCGGCATCCGCATCGAACGCGGGCGCCATCCGGTGGTCGAGAAAGTCCGCGACGAGCCGTTCGAGCCCAACGATCTGGTGCTCGACAAGAGCCGCCGGATGCTGGTGATCACCGGCCCGAACATGGGCGGTAAGTCCACCTACATGCGGCAGAACGCGCTGATCGTCCTGCTGGCGCACATCGGCAGCTACGTACCGGCCTCGTCCGCCACCATCGGGCCCATCGATCGCATCTTCACCCGCATCGGGGCGGGAGACGACCTGTCGCGCGGCCAGTCCACCTTCATGGTGGAGATGAGCGAGACGGCCAACATCCTGCACAACGCCACGGATTGCAGCCTGGTGCTGATGGACGAGGTGGGCCGCGGCACGAGTACCTACGACGGCCTGTCGCTGGCACGCGCCGCCGCGGTACATCTCGCGGCCACGAGCTGCGCGTTCACGCTGTTCGCCACGCACTATTTCGAATTGACGGAACTCGCCGGCGAATTCCGCACCATCGCGAACGTGCACCTCGACGCCGTGGAGTACGGCGACCAGCTGGTCTTCATGCACACGGTGAAGGACGGCCCGGCGAACCGCAGTTTCGGCTTGCAGGTAGCTGCACTTGCGGGGTTGCCGAAGAGCGTCATTGCCGATGCGCGTCGTTACCTGGCGGCGCTGGAGCAGGGGCACGAAGTGACGGCCGCCGTGGCGGCGCCGCCAGCGGCCGCGCCGCAGATGGGCCTGTTCGCACCACCGCTACCGTCGCCGGTGGAAGAAGCACTGCGTGCTCTCGACCCCGACGATCTGGCACCGCGCGAGGCGCTGGAGCAGTTGTACAAGCTGCGGAAGATGCTTCGCTGACCGCAATCCTGTAGGCGCCGCTATAACGGCGAGACAAATTGAAGCCGAGACCACACGGCCTCCAGTGGGAGCCGCTTCAGCGGCGATGGGTGCTTGCGACAAGGTGCCCGCTGTCGCGGGATCGCCGGCATAGCCGGCTCCCACAGAAAGCGCTCCTACAAGGGAGCCCTACAAGGTCTTCTTCAAGTCTTGGATCAGCCGGCGGTCGCGCTTGTCCGGGCGCGCATCCGGACGCAGGAGCGCGCCACCGGTGAGGCGGCGATCCTCACGCCGGCGCTCGCGCTCGGCCACGCTTTCGTCCGTTTCGCTATAGAGCTTCTGCGCCTCCGCTGCGGGCCCGCGCTTCTCGGACAGCGCAACGACCACGCAGGCGATGCGTTCCTCGCCACGGGTGATCCGGAACGTGTCGCCCACATGGACAGGCTTCGCGGGTTTGCAGGTGGCGTCGTTGAGTTCCACCTTGCCGCCGTCGATGGCCTGCTTGGCCAGGCTGCGGGTCTTGAAGAAGCGGGCGGCCCAAAGCCATACATCGGCACGGACGCCGGAAGTCGTCGATGAATCGGTCATGGTGTGGAGGATAAGGCCGGCACGGCGGATACCAAGACTCAACCCGCGGGCAGCAGAAGGTTACCCAGGGGGATCGTCACCAGGGAAAGCAGGATGCCAGCACCGAGGACGGTGTTGGCGAGTTGCGGTTCGAGGTCGTACTGATCCGCGAGGATGGCCGCCGAGATCATCGGTGCCATGGCCGCCTGCAGTACGCCCACCGTAAGCGTCAGGCCCGAGACTCCGGCCGCGACGCCCAGGCCGAACACCAGAAGCGGGGCCAGGAAAAGTTTCCAGCCGAGTCCGGCGACCAGCGCACCCACCTGCTCGCGGCGCAGGTGCAGCCGGAACTGCAGTCCCACCGAGAACAGCGCCAGCGGCGTGAGCGTCTGGCCGATCTGCAGCAAAGGTTTTTCGAGCGCCGGAAGCAGCCCACCGGCCATGCCGATGACGACGCCCGCCAGCAAGGCGATGAACGCTGGAAACGTGAAGAGCCGGCGCGCGATGGCCGAAGCGCTTGCACCCTGCCCGGAATAGAGCGACGCCACCACGATGCCGCCGGCCGCCAGCATGGGGAAGCACCCCAGTTGGTCGGCGATAACGGCCACGGAAAGTCCTTCCTTTCCGTGCAGCGCCTCCACGAGCGGATAGCCCATGAACGAGGTGTTGCCGAGTCCGCAGACGAGGGCCAGGCAGCCCACCCGCCGCGGCGACCAGCCGAAGATCTTTCCCAGCACGGCGAACAGTGCCCATGCGCCGAAGAAGGTCACGTACATGCCGACGACGGGGAACCACAGACGCGTGTCGATAGTTACGTGCGGCACGAGCGCCAGCACGAGCGCGGGCAAGGCGATGTTCAGCACCCACCAGTTGATTCCCGGAACGATGCCTTCGGGAAGCGGTGCGTAACGGCGGCAGAGGATGCCGAGGGCGAGGCAGAGGAAAAGAATGAGCAGCGCGGACATTGGGAGGACGATAACAGCGGGCGAGACCGAGCGTCACGCGCTGGCAGCGATGCGTCGAAAGTCGCTGGGCCCCAGCCTTCGCTTCCCGCGAAGGCCGGAACCCAGCGACTGCTTCGTTCGTCAGCCCAGTAGCACCCGGTTCATCCGCTGCACGAACCCGGCCGGATCGGCCAGCTGCGCGCCCGCGGTGATCTCCGCCTGTTCGAACAGCAGGCCAGCCAGGTCGGCCGCCTTCGCATCGTCCGTTTCGGCGGCCAGGCGCTTCACCAGCGCATGGTCCGGGTTGAGTTCGAGCACCGGCTTGGCGTCCGGCACGTCCTGCCCGGCCTCGCGCAACAGGCGGGCGAGGTGCGGCGCTAGGTCGAAGTCGGCCAGCGCGAGGCACGACGGCGAATCGGTCAGGCGCGCGGACACGCGAACCTCTTTCACGCGATCGCCAAGCAAGGTCTTCGTGCGTTCGAGCAACGGTTTCGCCGCCTCGGCGGCCGCTTCCTGCTTCGCCTTGTCTGCGTCGTCCAGCGGGAACTCACCCTTCGCCACGTTGCGCAGGCGCTTGCCGGCGTACTCGGTGAGGTAGCCGAGCATCCACTCGTCTACACGGTCGGACATCAGCAGCACTTCGATGTCCTTGGCCTTCAGCGCTTCCAGTTGCGGGCTGCCCGCCGCTGCCGCATAGCTGTCGGCCGTGACGTACCAGATGGTGTCCTGCCCCACCGCCATGCGGCCGATGTAATCGTCGAGCGACACCGTCTTTGCTGCGCCGTCGCCCTTCGTGGACGCGAAACGCAACAGCTTCGCGATGCGTTCGCGGTTGGCGGTGTCCTCGACGATGCCTTCCTTCAGCGTATTGCCGAACCCGGTCAGGAAGGTCGCGAACTTCTCCGGCTCGTCGCGCGCGATGCGCTCCAGCAGGTCGAGCACGCCCTTCACGCAACGCGCCTTGATCTGCTCGAGCTGGCGGTTGTGCTGGAGGATCTCGCGGCTCACGTTGAGCGGCAGGTCGTCGGCATCCACCACGCCACGCACGAAGCGCAGGTAGTTCGGCAGCAGTTCCTCGGCGGCGTCCATGATGAAGACGCGCTTGATGTAGAGCTTCAGCCCCTTGCGCTCGTCACGGCCGCCCATCATCAGGTCGAAGGGCGGCTGCTCGGGCACGTAGAGCAACGTGGTGAAGCTCTGGTTGCCCTCCACGCGGTTGTGCGTCCACGCCAGGGCGTCGTTGAAGTCGTGGCCCAGCGCCCTGTAGAAGTTCTGGTATTCCTCGTCGGTGATCTCGCTCTTGGCGCGCGACCACAGCGCCGACGCGGAATTGACGGTGGTCCATTCCGTGGGATCCGGCTTGCCGTCTTTCTCGGCGGGCATGCGGATCGGGAAGGCCACGTGGTCGGAGTACTTGGTGATGGCGCCGCGCAGCGTCCACGGCTTCAGGAACTCGTCTTCGTCGGCCTTCAGGTGCAGCACCACGGTGGTGCCGCGCTCGGTGACGTTGGTGTCTTCGAGCGTGTATTCACCCTTGCCGTCGCTTTCCCAGCGCACGCCGGCCACGGCCGGCTGGCCGGCGCGACGGGTGATCACGGTGACCTTGTCGGCGACGACGAAGGCCGAATAGAACCCTACGCCGAATTGGCCGATGAGGCGGGCGTCCGCCTTCTGCTCGCCGGAAAGCGCCTCGAGATAGCGGCGCGTCCCGGAGCTGGCGATGGTGCCTATATTGGCGACCACTTCCTCGCGGCTCATGCCGATGCCGTTATCGCGCACGCTGATGGTCCGCGCCTCCGGATCCCACGTGACCTGGATGCGCAGATCGGCATCGCCGTCGGTCAGTGAGGGATCGGCCAGCGCTTCGAACCGCAGCTTGTCGCAGGCGTCGGAGGCGTTGGAGATCAGCTCGCGCAGGAAGATTTCCTTGTGCGAGTAGAGGGAATGGGTCACCAGGTGGAGTACCTGGGCGACCTCGGCTTCGAACTTACGGGTTTCCTGGCTCACGGTGCCGTTCCTTCAGGGTGGGACAGGCACCGGAGTATGGGGATCGGAGGGGGCCGAAAAAAGGCCCCCCACCGCTTAGCGAGCAGCCTGCAGGGCGGCGATGCGCTCTTCGATCGGCGGGTGGCTCATGAACAGGCGCTTCAGGCCCGAGGCCAGGTGGCCTGAGATGCCGAACGCCTGGATCGACTGCGGGAGGCTGGTGTCGCCGTGGTTGCCCGACAGGCGCTGCAGGGCCGAGACCATCGAGGCGCGTCCGGCCAGCCGGGCACCCGCTGCATCCGCGCGGAATTCTCGCCAGCGGGAGAACCACATGACGATCATGGAGGCGAACAGGCCGAACACGATCTGCAGGACCATGACCACCACGAAATAGCCGATGCCGCCCTCGCCGTCGCGCTCGCGGCCACCGCTCAGCCAGCTGTCGACCACCCGGCCCACGATCCGGGCCAGCACGATCACCAGCGTGTTGAGCACGCCCTGGATCAGGGTCAGCGTGACCATGTCGCCGTTGGCGACGTGGCCGATCTCATGGCCGAGCACGGCCGACACCTGCTCCCGGTCCATCTGCTGCAGCAGGCCGGTGCTCACGGCCACCAGGGCGTTGTTGCGCGACATGCCGGTGGCGAACGCGTTCATCTCGGGGGCGTCGTAGACGGCCACCTCGGGCATGCCGATGCCCGCCTTCTCGGCGTGACGGCGTACGGTGTCGAGCAGCCAGCGCTCGGATTCGTTACGCGGCTCGGTGATCACCTTGGCGCCGGTGGACATCTTCGCCATCCACTTGGAAATGGCCAGCGAGATGAAGGCGCCGCCCATGCCGAAGACCGAGGCGAAGACAATGAGGCCGCCAATACCCATGCCGCGCTGCGCGGCCCACTGGTCGATGCCCAGCACATGGCAGACGCAGGTCAGCAGGACGATGACGGCGAGGTTGGTGGCGACGAACAGGGCGATACGTTTGAACATGATCTGTCTCTCTCATGGCGGCTGGCGATGGCGCCGCCTGTGGCAAGTTTTCGGGGCGAATGGTGAACGATTCAATGGCGGAAGGCCTTGGGAGGCGGGCGGCGCCGCTCCCGTGCGGGTCTGCGCC
>NZ_JBNDHZ010000076.1:0-12643 GCF_056755355.1 Luteibacter sp. HAY1-4A | reverse complement strand
GGCGCTTTGGGGGGCGCCGGGGGGGGGGGCCGCGCCGGGGCCGCCGACGCACTCAAGGACATCGGCAGCCAGCGATTCTCTGATCTGCCGGACTTGGTCGCTGACAGCCTGGTCCTGATGCTCTTTGATCCCTACGTCGTCGTGCACAAGGCCGCGGTGCAGGCGCTGGGGCGACTTCGGCTTCCGGCCCACTTTCACCGCCTCGTGGTCGCCGCCCTCGATAACCTCATCATCGCCTATAGACAAGGTGAGGATCCCGATTTCCTGCTCGAGTGCATCGAAGCGAAGGTGACGTCGTACCGGGGCGAAGGCCCTATGCCCGAGGAGCAGGGCCAGGTACTGCTAGCCTTGGTCGCAGAACTGGAACCGTCGGTGCTCCTGAGTAGCGGACACCGTTACTTCCTCAGGCAGTTTCAGCACCTCGACGGATGGGCGGCGTTGGTCTTGGGCTGGATCGGCCATTGCCGAGAACACTACGAACTCGAGCATGCGCTGGAGCTGGCGGCGGACCTGCCCCTAGGCACGTGTGCGCCGCAGACCCAGGCAATCCTGGATGCGGTGGCGAGCGACCCGACTAACCCCCAGCTGTGCAGCACGTTCGTGGAGCTGCTCTCGCGCGATCGCGCCTGGCTTAGCGCGACACAGGTGGCCACGTTGCACGTGGCCGCCTTCCGTGACACCGTACGCGAGCGCGCGCGCCGGCTGCAGGCGCAGCAGCTCGAACGCCGCGTCCGTTTCGAATATTTGATCAGCGAGGGCCAATTGGAAGAAGCCCTGGCAATTGGTCAGGCATGGATGCAGGCCGACGTCGAGCTAGCGCAACTTTTCAAGAAAGATGAAAAATTCCCTCTCTTCTGACTCCTTGCAGCCGCGCCTGCAGGCCGTGGAGGCTTTGGCGGCGATCGCCCGGGGTCAGTGCCCATCCCACGATCTGAAGGCACTGGCTGTGGCCTTGGATTCGGTGTCGGTGGCCTTGTCGAGCGCGGCGGCCGCAACGGCATACAACGCCTTCAGCAGCATCGTGCGCATCGTCGATATGCTGGCGCATTGGCGGCGGGCCGTCCTCGACGCCGAGCCGAATGCCGATCGGTACCTCCGCAGCGCCCGTGAGCGTCACCGGCTATGGTTGGTTGACTACGGCCACAGCGATGCCGCAGCGGATCTGCGCGCGGCCGCGGAAGGCCTGACAACCTTGGAATCGACCGATCAAGTCGCCGACATCGCCCGGGCGCTCACTACCGTGCCGCTGCCCATCGGAATCTTCACCCAACCGGTAAAACCGGACTGGGCCGGCAAGACAAACCTGGTGGCCGCGAAAGAAGAGCCGCTGGTCGACCTGACCGTGGCGTTCTTGCAGTTCCATTTCGATGGCCAACCGGCTGCGGAAGTACACCAGTTGGCGGCTCGGGAAGTTCACGATCTGGAGATCGAAGTGCGCGTTTCGCGCTGGCCGCAAGACAAGCGAGAGCTGCGGCTAACGCCGATCTCCGTGGAGCCGAAATCGACTTACGACTTCCCCAGCTTCCGGTTCGAAAAACCCGAGGGCCAAGCGCCGTACACGATGCGGCAGAGTGGTCGCGCCGCCTTACTACTACCCCAAGGCATGCACGCGCGCCCCTTCGAGTTCAAGTACACCGCCGAATTCATCCCGGAACGCGGGGATCAGCCAGTTGCCGTCGTAGGCCATCGCACGCTGATCGTGGACGGTGCCGACGCGACGAAGCTGCAGATCTGCGGTTATCCGGGGCTGGACCAGACACTGTTCGCACTTCGGGAAGCGCTGCGTCGCCGGCCGGGCGTGCCGCAAGCGGAAACCGCCGATGCGCTGCTCGTGCTCACCGCGCTCTGCAATCTGGCCGGCCGCGCGGTTCAGGACGCCGAGTTCAAGGGACGGTGGGACGAAGCGGCGTTTCAACGGCACGTGCGCGCTGAGCTGCGTCGCCATCCGTTGATTGGCGCGGATCTGGACGAGCACGCCCATGCCGCCGGCGGCATCACCGATCTGGCATTGCACGGAATACCGATCGAGCTCAAGGTCGTCGACACGCTGATCAGCTCTGTCGACCAGTGCGAACCGTTCCTCGGCCAAACCGCCAGCTATGCCATCGCCAAATCCAAGCGCACGGCGATCTTGTGCGTCCTCGACAGCAGCAATAAGAAGACGGCGCCGGTGCCACCCGAGGCGCTGCTGGACATCCGCACCCAGGCCCAAGGCGCCGTATCGATCTGCGTACTGGTGATCCAGGGCGATCTGGCTCGGCCGAGCGCGTTGTCGCGCTAGGGGACGCGTCGGCGATTCCGATTCCGCTACGGGTCGAAAGCGGACGCGTGCCCTACCCCCCATAACACGAGCTAATCCAGGTAGTGCGGGATGCGCATAAGGGACCTTGTCCCAGAAAGTGTCCATCGAGGAGTTCAAAAGGAGTTTTGCAAGCGGCTGATTTTTAATGGAAAAAATCTAGCCTAGCGGGAGCGCTAGGATGCGGACCGCCGATCCCCGCCAAAGCTTGGCCGCAAAACGGCGTGTACCGGAATGTGGTCCGGGCTCCTAGCGGCTCGAATTAGCCTATCAATGGCTTCCCGGCACTGACCCCGCGCACCCTTCAACCCTTGGCGTCCATGGTAATGCGGCCCGGTCTAACCACCACTGATTGAAGCCCCCGCAGCAGCATAACGGCGACGTGTCGCTTGTCCGTCCACTTTCCGCAGAACCGCGCAAAGTCCTACGCAAGACAGGAGCGCGCTCGCCCGGATACTCTCTTAATCTCCCTCAGAGCGAGACCTAACAGGTGACGGAAGACGTATCGCCAAGGCTCGAACAACGGATCATCGATCCCCACGCCGTTGTGCATATAACTGACGTTGAGTTCAACGCGCTCGCCGCCGCACGAAAGGTTCTGATCGATGGGCTGGCCTTCGAGCAGAGGTACGAGTTGCTCCTCGGCAATTATCTTGACTTTGAGGTTGGCGCGACGCGCATGTCCCTGGAAGCCGTTGCCGGGATGGACTACCGGACCTATCTGCCCGGCGCCAAGGCACTTCTCGAGGGCAACCGGCTCCTCATGAACGTCATGACCGCTTCACGCACTTACATCGACCAAGTCAAACAGGACTTCAAGGGCGTGAGACTGGAGCAAGGGTTCGGAGCGGCGGCATGCAAGTTACTGTCGGTCGAGTACGATACTAGCTTCGACTATCGGTTCATGGAAGCGCTGCGCAACCATGCCCAGCACAGGGGCATGCCAGCACATGGTTACTCCTCCGCTGGAGGTTTGCACGACGCTCTGACGTTTCAGTGCATGAAACACGAGCTCATCGAAGCCGGCGATTTCAAGAAAAATGTACTCAAAGAGATGCCCTCTAAGGTCGACCTGCGCAAGGGTGTACGACACTACGTCGAGTGCCTCAGCTCTGTGCACGTTGCGTTGCGGGTATTGGTCAGGCCATTCATTGAGCAAGCGCGTCGGGATGTTGAGGCAGCCATTGACCGTTACAGAGCGGAAAACAATGGGAAGGCACTTGGTCTTCACGCGCATCGCTCTGTGGACGGAACTGAGGAATGGATCGGGCTGATGGTCGAATGGGATGACGTCCGCATACACTTGGCTCAAAAGAACGACGACAAGCTCCGGCTTACAGCCCGCTTCGAGAGCGACGACACGCGCAACGAAAGGCACTGAATCAGTTGTTCCGCGCGTAGCATTGTCCTAATCTGAAAGACGTCGCTTCGTCGGAAAGAATCCAGGAGAAACTGCGCTCCGTGGAGACATCGTCGTCAATGTCCCGTCTTTCGTACCTTTGATAACATCTATTAATTCGTCATAGCCTTTTTCGACTGTTCTATGCGGTTGGCATGCCTCTTACGACGTCGGCAACGGGGTGTTGCCGTTCAAGGCGGGAATCCTTGAAAACACGTCAGTTATGAAGTCCATGAACACGACTGCCCGCGTGGGAAGCAGTCGGTTCGCCACATAGACGAACTGCACCGGGACGGGCGGAGCCGCATGGTCCGTCAGTATGAATTGCAATTGATCACTTTTCAGCCCTTCCTCAAACAGCCAGGCGGGTCCATGAGCCACCCCTAAGCCGGCCGTGACCGCGGCACTTACGGCATAAGGCGAGTTCACCCTGAACCTACCGGAGATCGGAATATCCTTGTCCCGGAAGCGCCAAGTCGCGCCGGAAGACAACAAGGTATAGACGACGCAGTCGTGGTCGCGGAGGTCATCCGGTGCCTGCGGAATTCCGCGTCTGGCTAGGTACTCCCTACTGGCCACGAAGACGCGGTCATACCATCCAAGACGCCGGGCGCGCAGCGCGCTGTCCTCTAGGTGTCCGATACGAATGGCGAGTTCGGTCCCTTCGTTCACCAAGTCCACGTAGCGATCGTTGAGCTGAAGATCCAACGTCAATCGGGGGTGCCGCTCTAAAAAAGTCGGCACGTGCGGTAACACAAACGCGTGTGCGAGCGCTGTCGGGCAGGCAACACGCAAGAGCCCCGATGGTTCGACGTTGTTCCTGAAGGACGATTCGGATTCATCTACCGCATCCAGAATTCGCCGAATGTCCGCGTAGTAGCGTTCGCCCTCCGGCGTCAGAGACAGCTTGCGCGTGGATCGGTGGAGCAACCGCGTCTGCAAGTGATCTTCCAGCGCCGCCACGTAGCGACTGACGTTGGGTTGCCCCAGCCCCAAGTCACGCCCCGCCGCGGAGAAGCTTCCGGTTTCTACGGCGCGCGCGAAGCACCTCATCAAAAGAAATCGGTCCATGCCGCCACCCTTATTCATGCCTTAGTTGCATGAATTATATACATTCGCCTTCTCTTATCTATCATGGAGCATGAGCGCAGCATTTCTCCTTGTCGACCACGTCGGTCGTCATTCACTGGAGAACTCTATGGCGCGCTTGCAAGGTAAACGCACTCTCATCACCGGCGGGACCAGTGGCATCGGGCTGGAGACCGCAAAACAGTTTCTGGCGGAAGGCGCTCGTGTCATCGTCACGGGCGTCCATCCCGATTCGATTGCAAAGGCCCAAGCCGAACTGGGTCCCGAGGTTCCGGTGCTGCGCGCTGACTCGGCCAACGTTGCTGCGCAAAAGGAACTGGCACAAACCATCAAGGACCGATACGGCCAACTGGACGTTGCCTTCCTCAATGCCGGCGTATCTGTCTGGCTGCCGATCGAGGAATGGACGGAAGAGATGTTTGATCGCTCGTTCGACATTAACGTCAAAGGCCCCTACTTCCTGCTACAGGCTCTGCTCCCGGTCTTCGCGAATCCCGCCTCCGTCGTACTCACTACCTCAGTCAGCGCACATGCGGGCGCAGACCGCTCGTCCGTGTATGGGGCCACGAAGGCTGCATTCCTGAGCATGTCGAAGACGCTTTCGACTGAATTGCTGGGGCGCGGCATCCGTGTCAACGCAGTCAGCCCTGGACCGATCGAGACGCCTCTATACGACAAGCTCGGGATTCCGGACGCGTACCGCGAGCAGGTCAACAAAGAGATTGCGGCGAGCATTCCGCTTGGGCGCTTCGGTACGGCTGACGAGGTGGCCAAAGCCGTGCTGTATCTGGCTTCCGACGAGTCACGCTGGACGGTGGGCTCAGAAATCGTCGTTGACGGCGGTCGCCTGCTGAATGGCTAAGCGCGCAGTCCAGGAGCTCGGCGAAAGCACCGTGGCTCGGGCTGAGGCAACAAGGCGCTGAAGGCTTGCTTCGGCGCCGAACGACAGGCCCTCCAGTCCAGTAAGGAAACGATGGCACGCGGAAACATCTGCGTGCCACGGCCTCCCCCTTCATAGACCATCCAGAGCTTCCCATCGCTATGACCGCACTTACCCTGATCAGCCATCCGCTGTGCCCCTTCGTCCAGCGCGCCGCGATCATTCTTCTTGAGAAGGGCGTTGAATTCGACCGGATAGACGTCGATCTGTCGGCGAAGCCAGACTGGTTCCTGGCACTTTCGCCAACCGGCAGGGTTCCGGTGCTCAAGGTGCCTCAAGCTAACGCGGAGGACGCTATCCTCTTCGAAAGCGTGGTTATCTGCGAGTACCTCAATGAAACGCAACCTGGCGCGCCGATGTACCCCGTTGATGCGCTGCCTCGCGCCCGGCACCGCGCATGGATCGAGTTCGCCACCCAGACCTTTGCTGAAGGCTGGCAGTTCCTCCACGCTCGCGACTCTGCGACCGCCGACGCCAAGCGCGTCACCTTCTGCGACCGTCTCGGCAAGCTGGAGGCAGAACTAGGCGCAGGGCCATTTTTTGCCGGTGCGTCCTTTGGCATGGTCGATGCTGTTTACGCTCCGCTCTTTCGTTACTTCGGGATCATTGATCCGGCGGTGGCGGAACAGATCTTCGATGGCTTTCCGCGTATTTCATCCTGGCGCAAGGTGCTTGCGGCGCGCCCCAGCGTCAGAGACGCCGTTGTCGAAGACTATGCCGATCTTTTCCTGACGCATCTTCGCAAGCAAGGGGCACTCATCGCTGTCACTCCGTCCAAGCGGTAGCGAAGCGCAGCCGTTCCTGATGAGGTACACGAGCGTCTCTAAGGTTCAGAGGGCGGCACGCACCTTGAAGAACACCCAGCCTACCCCCGATAACCAACCCTAATCGCCCGCTCCGGGTAACCTCAGCGTGCGGTGCCGACACACTTGCCCAATGTTGGCGGCATTTCACTCGCAAGTGTACGTTCCAGCGGCTTAACCGCCGGCGCGGCGCGGCCGCTCCACAGGCTTTCTCGGTGGCGGTATCTTCAAAAGCGATCACCACGCTCGGTACGGCACCTCTGAGTTACAGACGCCGTTAACAATGTGTACGCGTTGGAAGCACGGCCTTAAGGCCGCGAAGCATTTCTGCCGAAGAGCCGGTATCTACCTGATAATTTTGAGTCTTGCCCACATTCCAAGTCGTACCTCACCGTCCTCATCAGCGGCTACCCCCGATCCTGGTCGAGGATCACGATGTTTTTACCAGGATCGCTTCCGATATCGATCGCACTGTCCCCGCACGCCGACAAGGTGATGATCCCCGTGAGGCTCTTCCGAAACACCCCCGTCACTTCAACCAGCTTGCCGTTGAATCGCTTCTCGTCCTCGATAGCAATGCCCGCATTCAAGAGGCTCAGGCAATTCGAATCGCGCGACCACAGCGTGTAGGACTTGGGATCGGACACGATGTACTGCTGCTCCTCCCCCAACACGAGGTATCCGCGTAACGTCATGCGTTCGCCATCATGATCCTCGCGATGGGCATTGAGGTCCGAAATCGACGGCAACCTCTCCGCCGCCGGAGCGCATCCGGCGGCTAGCAGAAGTGAAGTGGCGATAGAGGCAAGGAATTTGTTCACGGGTGTTGTGCATCCAAGGCAGCTTGTTTGCGTTGATGAACTTCTCGATTCCTCTTTATTCATCCCGACTCATTGTTCCCTCGAGCAAGCTCACCTGGATCCTTCCATCGACGATAAGAGAGTCGCTCTCGCCAGTGATCGACGCTCAATCAGCCTCCGCTCGATCAGCTATGCAGAGCGATGGTGGCGTTGGAGTTTGCGACAATGGAGTGAGTTGACGACTCCAAACCAGATGATTACTGCAGCAAGGAGTGAGTTCAGGAGATAGAGCACCACAATCTCGCCTCCGAGATATCGCCGCACAACCTCGTCGACGTCAATCCCTAGCCCCCCGAGGCCCAGAGACACGAGGTTCAGCGGAAATGCCAGAACCTCAGCGGCAACATCGCTCACGGAATTCGCGCAGCTCGCCTGCATGCCGCAGTAAAGCCCACTCACTAGAAGCGAAACCGTCAGCGCGAAATGCACTAGCGCGATGAGGGAGAAGAACGCAACTGACTTTCTTTTGGACATGATCAGTAGCCCAACGGATTGAAGCGACGCGAGTCATCAACCGGCGATATCGACATCATCCTTGGAATGGTTGGCAATTTCGTCGGTTCGCAGAGTATGTCCGCTTTGGATGGTTACCCCAATGTTTGGATCGGGCCGGCGTGCCGTTTTTCCACCACTAGGCGGCATGGGCCATGCGTCATGGGGCGGAATCCGGGCTCGCGGATGTACAGTCCAAGCGGAACCATAGGCGCGCTCGGCAAGTCGCCGTACTCGATATCTTCCCATCGGGCCAAAAGGAACAATTCCGTGATCCGCTCAATGATCATGCTCATCCTCATCGCTTCCAGCCTTATAAGTCCTCACGCACATGCGCAAGAGACTGCCGTTCGCAACGGCTTCGATCTGGCTGTACCAATACGCCCTATTTCGGTTCAAGTCGACGGTCGGCGGCAGATCAGTTACGAAGTCCATCTCACCAATTTTTCCAATGACCAACTCGAAATCACCCGCGTCACGGTACTCGACGGACAGGATGGTCATGTACTCGCCGACCTTTCTGGAAAGACGTTGGCCGACGATATCGCCATCCTCGGCGCTGCACCACGGAATAAAGGCGATGCGGCCCGGGTCGAACCCGGCCAGCACGCCGTGGTATTCCTGGATTTCACCGTACCGACACGCATTGCCGGAGGTTCGATTCAGCACCGCATCGGCTACACGGTGGCTGGCGCTGCCACTAACCACACCCTCCTGGGCGATGCCGTTCCACTGAGCGATGAAGTGCCATCGGTGATCGACCCTCCATTACGCGGAGGGCCGTGGGTCGCCATCCACAACTCGGCTTGGCCGCGTGGGCATCGACGGGTGTTCTATACGGTTGCCGGCCATGCCCGACTTCCCGGCCGCTTTGCCGTCGACTGGGTCAAAGTCGACGAAAAAGGGCGCACTACCGTCGGCGACCCCGATATCACCGCCGAAACGTATGGTTATGGCGCTGACGTCCTGGCAGTCGCTGATGCCACCGTCGCGGCCGTGCGCGACGGCATGGACGAGCCAGCACACATTCTGCCGCACACGACGCACTTGCCGGCGGAGGACGCCGGCAACTATGTCTCTCTAAAGCTACCCGACGGGCGTTTCGCCTTCTATGAGCATCTCCGGAAAGGCAGTATCCGGGTGGCTGTCGGCGACAAGGTCCGCACCGGCGACGTCATTGGATCTCTCGGTTTCTCTGGTGAATCCACCGGACCTCACTTGCACTTCCATGTGGCCGATTCCAATTCGACTCTCGACGCTGAAAGTGTTCCTTTCGAAATCCGGCGCTTCCGTCGATTGGGGCGCTATCAGGACATCTCGAGACTCGGAACGGCCTGGACACCCGTGCCCAGTGACGAGGTTTCGGTCCGCCAGAACGAATGGCCCGACGTCAACGACGTGGTTCAATTCTGAAGTGCACCATCCCAAGGGACAGAGTGGAGCGGCTAGCCCGGCACCGGACTGCATTGCCATTGGACGGAGAAAGAAGTTCTAACCAGCCCCTGGCCCCTGCTCCAAGTCCTCCGCAAACCTGCGCATCAAATGCACCAGCTTCGCGATGTCTTCCGGAGCCCAATCTCGGAGGATTCCCTTTGCCAAGCGCTCACGGGCCTGGTCGAGCTGGTCGGTCACGGCCTTGCCTTGGGGAGAGACCACCGCCTCGCGCATCCGGCGGTCTTCGGAGTTCTGAAGGCGGATCACCAGCCCCATGCGCTCCAGCTTGGCGACTTGGCGGCTGATGGTCGTGTAGTCCCTGCCCAGGCGATCTGCCAGTTCCACTACCCCAATCGGCCCCACTCGCTCGATCACCACCAGAAGACGAAAGAGCGCTTGATCCAGCTGCACCCCGGCTTCGGCGATCAATCGCTCGTCGTTCCGGGGACGGTTCATCACGCTCACGATCGAGATCAAGGATCGATGGAGATCCTTTAGCTGAGCCGAGATATGTGTATCTTGCACTTTCTTTTTTGCGGCCATAAGCTGCCTCCTGATATGTGCATATTACACATTGTTTGGAGGCTGAACCATGCGTGATTCGATTGACGTCGTGATTTGCGGCGCCGGTGCTGCCGGCCTGACCCTGGCTATTGACCTGGCAAGGCGTGGAGTAAGTTTTGTCCTTATCGAAAAACTTCCCTCCCCCTTCCACGGCTCGCGCGGCAGGGGGATCCAACCGCGCACCCAAGAGATCTTCGAAGACCTTGGCATCCTGGACCGCGCCACGGCGGCTGGCGGGATTTACCCCACTGTCCGCAAGTACGCGGTCGATGGCAGCTATGTGGACCAGGAAGTAACCAGCGCTATCAACCCTACGCCTGCCGAGCCCTATCCCCTGCCGCTGATGGTCCCGCAGTTCAAGACCGAGGCGGTGATGCGCGAGCGCCTGGCCGAATTGGGGCATGCACCGGAGTTCGGTGTCGAACTGATCCGAATGGCGGTCGGCGCCGATGGGATCGAAGCCGTGCTCGCCACCCCGGGAGGCGAAAAGACCGTCCACGCCCACTACCTGGTGGGAGCCGACGGCGGGCGCAGCTTTGTGCGCAATGCCTTGGGAATTGGCTTTCCGGGGAAGACCTTAGGCGTACGCGCGATTGTGGCCGATGTCGTGTTGGACGGCCTGTCGCGCAATGTATGGCACCAGTTTGACGGAGGGGACGCAGGCCCCATGGCCATCTGTCCGCTCGCGGGCACTAGCCTGTTCCAGATACAGGCGCCTGTTTCGTTGGACGGCGACATCGACCTCTCTGCGAACGCTTTGACCGAACGCGTTGCCCTGCACACGAAGCGCACCGACATTACGGTCCAGTCGGTTATTTGGTCGTCCCTCTACAATATGAACGCCAGGCTCGCCGATCGTTACCGGGAAGGCCCGGTGTTCCTGGTTGGTGATGCGGCTCATATTCACCCTCCCACCGGAGGGCAAGGTCTCAACACCAGCGTGCAGGACGCCTACAACCTGGGCTGGAAGTTGGCGGCCGTGCTGGACGGTGCACCCAAGGCGCTCCTGGAGACTTACGAAGCCGAACGCCGCCCTTTGGCCGCGGATGTGCTCGACCTGTCCACACGCCTGCTCGCGGGCTTCAAGAGCGGTGACAACAGGCGGACCCGTGAGGTCCAGCAATTGGATATCGGCTATCCCACTTCGCCACTGTCCTTCTTGGGACACCCCACTGCCAGCAAGCTTGCGCCAGGCGCTCGTGCGCCAGACGCCACCGTACAGGGTGCGGGTGGCAGTCCAACGCGTCTATTCAACCTGTTCAAGGGCACGCATTGGACCTTACTGGTCAATGGTTCCATAAGTCTCGCACCGCGTGCTGGACTGCACATTCACAGTATCGGACCCGGCATGGAGATCGAAGATCGGTCGGGCCAGTTCGCCCAGTTCTACGGTCTCGAAGAAGGTGCGTCCGCGCTGGTCAGGCCCGATGGCTATCTGGCTGGCGTTTTTGCCAGGGATCAAATGGCCGCGCTTCAAGAGCATCTGGACTGTTACTGCAATTAGGAGCATCGGTAGCGGATGATGTTGCTACCGATGTCATGTGATTGTCGTTCCCATCCGGAAACATATCTGCAAGCCGAGCTTCCAACGCTAACGACAGGATGGCTAAATCAATCCGATGTCCAGACGTAGAACCAATTTCCAGACTTATTCGCGTAGGTGACCCCGGTAGACTCCAAGCGTCCAGAAACCACCACGTCATGGTCTGACTTTATTTCCTCGCGCTCGAACTTCCGAGTAGGCGGTGTATCTAGCGCATTGCTTCGAGCGTAGGCGCCGGGGCCTTCTCGCTTTACATAGCAGAATCTAATGTCGTCGCAAAAGGTAGGCAGGTGCTGAATCAACCATCCGCTCTTCTGTTTCGATGCAGCGGCGAGATCGGGATGCCCGTTCTTAGCCACTAAAACGAAAGCGAATGCATCTCTTCGCCCTCCATAAAAAAAGCCTTTGGCAACCACATAACAACCATCCCCTCCCGCCGTCATGTCGTGATTGACACTCGCGGGATCAAGGTCGCGCTTGGCCGGCAGTGACAACCCCGGCTCACTGACAGCCAACCTCTCCGCCAGGTCGCGAGGTAATTTGTCTAAGCAGTCGATGCCCTGCGCGTTTCCAGCCACAGCAAGTTTGCTAACGGCGGTAAAAAAGAACGCAAGCAAGTATTTGAGTTTCATCAGTGTACCCCCCCATGCAACGCCATTCGCACCTCCCGGGCCGGACGGGATTCAGATGCGCACATCGGCACCGAGTCCCGAGGCCTGCGGGCTCGCGCTATTCCTATCGTTCCTGCCCTTCCCGTGTTCGATACGATCAAGTTCCTTTTCCGCCTCAGCATCTGCTGATGCCGCTTTGCGCAACCAGAAGATAGCCCGTGTGCGATCAAACGCCGACCCGCTGTCAATGAGGTCATGGTAGAGGTTGTATTGGGATGCAGCGTTCCCGTTCTCGGCAGCTATCTGCGTCCAACGGCGCTCCTCCACCGGATTAAGGGCCACGAAGCCATAGAACAGGGCGACCTTTAACGCAGCTTCACCCGAGCCACGTGCAGCCTGGTCCTCGAGCGTCACTCTCTGCTTATCGGTCAGGACCAGGCTCTGGTTAAGGTTGATAGGCTCGTCACTCGCCCCATGCGCCACTGCTGCACCCGAACACGCCGCCCATGCCAGCAATGCCACACACAATAAATTGGGCTTCAATGGAATCTCCCTGATTCATGGACTGAACTCGATAAGCGTACCTGCACCTGTCTCTTATACACATCT
>NZ_JBNDHZ010000075.1:0-12754 GCF_056755355.1 Luteibacter sp. HAY1-4A | reverse complement strand
CGCCAAGATCGTCGTTGCCCGGAATGCCGTTGGGTGCGTTCACCCAGATCGTGTCGAGCACGCGGCGCACCAGCTCCTGCGTCTTCCACGGCTGGCCAGCGTAGTTGTAGAGCCATGGCGTGCCGATGGAAGGCTCGTTGTCGAGTTCGGCATGCAACGGGCCGGACTTGGTGACGGCGAAGCTGCCGTCTGGCTGGTAGAAGAAGGCGTCCAACCGCTTCCGCGCCTTCTCGCGCCCGCCCATCGCGTCGAACAGGCCGCCGACGTTGAACGGCACCATCCACACGTACTGCGCGGCGCTGCCTTCGACGAACCCATCCTCAGTCGATGGCGTGAAGGCGTGGGGTGCTTCCTTGTCGTCGTCCTTCACCAGGGCCCAGCTGCCGTCGGCGTTGCGGTTGCGGATATAACCGCCTTCCGGCGTGGCCTTGGGATCGAACAGATTGCGCCAGTACTGCGCGCGCTCGAGGAAGCGGGCGGAGGTGTCCTTGTCGCCCAGGCGGTCGGCAAGCGCACTGATGCCGAATTCGGCGGCCACGGTTTCCAGCGTATCGGCTGCAGGGCCCCAGGCCGGCGCGCCCACGGGAATGTAGTGCAGCTTCAGCCATGCATCGAGGCCGGGACGCTGACCCACGCATTCCACTTCGCAGCCGTCGTGCGACGTATCCAGCGCCGTGGGATGGTCGGCCGCATGCACGAGCGAGGCGAGGGCGCCCTTCGCATCGAAATCGCGGGCGCCGAACGCGTAGATGCCGGCCACTGCGGCTGCTGCCGGGTCGCCGTTCATCACGTGCGTGCCGCCGTTGTTGTGCGTCCAGCGGTCCCACACGCCGTTGTTCTGCTGAGCCTGGTTGTAGAGGCTCTGCGCGATGTCGCTGGCGGTCTTGGGTTCCAGCCACGCCACCAGCGGCAACTGCGAACGATAGACGTCCCAGCCGGAAAAATTGGCGTACTGGGCTTTCTGGTTGCCGCTTACCCGGTGGGTCTTGCCGTCGAAGCCGCGGTACTCGCCGTTGACGTCGCTGAAGACGTTGGGGTGCATCAGTGCATGGTAAAGCGCCGTGTAGAACACCGTCTGCTGATCGGACGTGCCACCCTGTACCTCGATATGCGACAGGCGCTCGTTCCACGCTGCCACGGCCTTGTCGCGCACCGCCTCAAAGGTGGTTCCCTTCGGCGTTTCGGCATCCAGGTTGGCCTGTGCGTTCGCGGCGCTCACATAGGAGATACCGACGCGTACGTTCACCGCCTGCGTGCCCTTGGCGAAGCCCACCCAGGCACCCGATCCCTTGCCGGCTTCCGGAAAGCCCTTGGGGCCGTATCCCGTACCGCCCTCGGCGCGTGTGCCGCCTTTCTCGACGCTGCCGTCATGCCATGCGCCGGTGGCGGCGAACGGCTGGTCGAACTCGGCGACGAAGTAGAGCGTGTAATAGCTGCGGCGATCCGCTTCGTTGATGTAGCCGCAGAAGTTGCCGCTGGTCACTTCGCCCGAAACCCTGGCATGGGCCGTGTCGACGACGACCTTCGCGTCCTCGGAACCCGCTTCCGAATCCGAAGCGCGCACCAGGACGTTGGCCGGTTTGCCGACGGGGAAGGCGAAACGCGCCGCACCGCTGTGCAGGGCCGCGGTGAGGTCCACCGCCACGCCGTTGTCCAGCGTCACGCGGTAGTGCCCGGCCTTCGCCGTTTCATTCGCATGCGAGAACTTCGACGCGTACGCATGGCGGAAGTCCGACGACGGCGAGGCGGTCACGTCCTCGGTGATCGGCATGAGGGGCACGTCGCCCGATCCGCCCGCGCAGCCCCAGCCTTCGACATTGGTGAGGCTGAAGCCGCGGATGGCATCGGCGCGATATTCGTAACCACCGGGCGCGGCAATGGGTGCCTTCTTGCCGGGCAGCGGCGATGCTTCCGGACTGAACTGCAACATGCCGAACGGCACCACGGCGCCTGGAAAGACATTGCCGCCGTTGGTGGTGCCGATGAGCGGATTGACCAGCTCGGCAGGCCCCGAGGCGGCGGCTGCGAGGGCCGGCAGCAGGGCTGCGGCGAGGGCGATCGGAAGAATGGCGCGCAAGGTGACCTCCGTGGAACGGCGATTTGTCTCGATTGAAATGCCGTTATAACAGGGATTGCGCTGGGCGGCTCAGATGGGTTGGAGCGCTTGCCGGTTTGGCTGGGGACTCGACCGAGCCGCGTTACCAGAGAATGCCGTCGACAGGCTGCACGGGCTGGAGGCCATGCGCTTCGCCGAGTCCATCGCGCAGGTCGATTTCGATGCCGCGCGTGAGGGCGGTCATCGGTACGTCGTCTTCCTTGTTTTCGAAGGGGTTCTGCATGTCGTTGCCGATCTGCAGCAAGGCAAGGAAGAGGAACCCCGCCACCGTGGAACCGAGCGGCGTGTAGAGGCCAAGCGTCTCCACCAGGCCGAGTGGCAGCAGCAGACAGAAGCCGTGCGTGAAGATGGTCGGGTATGCCGCATATTGCTGCGGCAGCGGCGTGTTCTTGATGCGTTCCATGCCGCCTTGCGCATTCGTGATGTCGGCGAGCGTGCGTGCGAAGGTGGCCAGCAGTATGGGGTCGGGACCGGCGCCGGCGATCGTCGCGGCCGTGCGAGAGTGGATGGTGTTGGGCACGTTGAGCACGCCTTGCAGCCGTGCCAGCTCGTCCGAGGGAAGACGGCCTTCCAGTTCGTCCCAAGGTGCCTGACGCCGAAGGTGCATGCGCAAGGAGTGCACGTAGGCGATCTGCCTGCGGGTTACCTGGATGGCGATGCTCCGATCCGACAGCAGCGTGAGGGCGTCGCGCGCCAGGGTGCGCGACGCGTTTACCATCGCGCCCCACAATGTGCGCGCCTCCCACCAGCGCGCATACGCGGTGGTGTTGCGGAAGCTGAGGTATACCGCGACGGCGGAGCCCAGCAGCGTGACCGGCAGGGCGGGAAACTCCATCCAGGCAGGATCCACCACGTACCAGAAGACGGTGACCGCGATGTCCCACGCCAGCAGCCAGATCAGCGGCTTGCCGACGTAATGCAGGATATGCCCGAGGTGTGCCCGCCCCGGTAGGATCACACGCTGTTCTCTCGGCGGATGGCTTCGGATAGCGGAATGAAGCGGTCAGTGCGCCCGTCGAGCACCGACACGGTGCCGTCGCCGATGTCGTACACCCAGCCTTGCAGGTTGATGGCATCGTTGGCACGCGCGGCGGCCACCGCGGGATGGGTGCGCAGATGCGCGAGCTGGAGGCGAACGTTTTCCTCGATCAGCGCGCTCATGGCAGCCGCCCCTTCGAGCTTGCGCGCGAACACGGCGCTCTTGGCGGCCTGGGCGTTGCGCAGCCATGCTTCCACAGTGGGCAGGTCGCGGGTGGAATCGGGATTCAGCAGGCCCTTCATGGCGCCGCAATCGGTATGGCCGCAGACCACCACGTGGCGGACGCGCAGCACCATCACGGCGAATTCCACCACCGCGGATACGCCACCGAGCATCTCGCCGTAACCCGGCACGATATTGCCGATGTTGCGGCAGACGAACAGCTCGCCGGGCTGGGTCTGCGTGATCATCTCCGGCACCACGCGGGAATCGGCGCAGGTGATGAAGAGGGTGTGGGGGCTCTGGCCTTCGGCCAGTTCGCTGAAGAGTTGTTCCCGTTCCGGGAAGATTCGATGGCTGAAGTCTTCGACGCCCTTGAGCAGGCCGAGCAGGCTGTCGTCGCGGGAAGTGTCCTGAGTCATGCATTCACCTCGGAAGATCGGGCCGCGCGAGCGCGCGGCAACCGGGGAAGTTTATGACAAAGCTGGGCAGGACGGATTCGCGGCAGTATGGGCCGGACTCTGTAGGAGCCGCTTCAGCGGCGATCCCGCGGCAGCGGGCAGGCTTGCTGCCAGCACCCATCGCCGCTGAAGCGGCTCCCACAAAAACGAAAAAAGCCGCCCTGCGCGAGCAGGGCGGCCAAGTTCCGGAGGCTTACGCCTCCACGTCTTCCTTATAGGCATCGATCGGGATGCAGGCGCACATCACGTTCTTGTCGCCGTACACGTTGTCCACGCGCGACACGGGCGGCCAGTACTTCGACAGCTTCAGCGAGGGCAGCGGGAAGGCGGCCAGTTCGCGCGGGTAGGCGTGGGTCCACTCGCTGCCCGTGACCATGGTGGCCGTGTGCGGGGCGTTGCGGAGCGGGTTGTCCTCGCGGTCCAGGCGGCCGTCTTCCACCGCGCGGATCTCGTCGCGGATCTGGATCATGGCGTCGATGAAGCGGTCCAGTTCGTGCTGCGACTCGCTTTCCGTCGGCTCGACCATGAGCGTCCCGGCGACCGGGAACGACAGGGTTGGCGCGTGGAAGCCGAAGTCGATGAGACGCTTGGCCACGTCTTCGGCGCCCACGCCCGTGGCGTCCTTGAGCGGGCGCAGGTCGAGGATGCACTCGTGCGCGACCAGGCCGTTGCGGCCCGTGTAGAGCGTCTTGAAGTGCGGTGCGAGGCGCTTGGCGATGTAGTTGGCGTTGAGCAGGGCCACCTGGGTGGCCTTGCGCAGGCCTTCCGTGCCCATCAGCGTGATGTACATCCACGAGATCGGCAGGATCGAGGCCGAGCCGAAGGTGGCCGCGCTGACCATGCCCACGTCGCCCTCGCCACCGAAGGCGCGCGGCAGGAAGGGAGCGAGGTGCGACTTCACCGCGCAGGGGCCCACGCCTGGGCCGCCGCCGCCGTGCGGGATGCAGAAGGTCTTGTGCAGGTTGAGGTGCGAGACATCCGACCCCCACTTGCCCGGCTTCGCCACGCCCACCAGCGCGTTCATGTTCGCGCCGTCGGTATACACCTGGCCGCCGTGCTTGTGCACCGCTTCGCAGATGGCGACCACGTCTTCCTCGAACACGCCGTGCGTGGAGGGGTAGGTGATCATGATGGCGGCAAGACGGTCGGCGTACTTCTCCGCCTTCTCGCGGATATCGTCGACGTCGACGTTGCCGTTCGCGTCGCAGCGCGTGACCACCACCGTCATGCCGCACATTTGTGCGGACGCCGGGTTGGTGCCGTGCGCGGATTCCGGAATCAGGCAGATGTCGCGATGGCCTTCGCCGCGCGAGCGGTGGTAGGCGCGGATGGCGAGCAGGCCGGCGTATTCACCCTGCGCGCCCGAGTTGGGCTGGAGGCTCACGGCGTCGTAGCCGGTGCATTCCACGAGCATGGCTTCCAGCTCGTCGATCAGCTGCTTGTAGCCCTGTGCCTGGTCGGCCGGAGCGAGCGGATGGATGTTCGCGAACTCGGGCCACGTGACCGGGATCATTTCCGCCGTGGCGTTGAGCTTCATGGTGCACGAACCCAGCGGGATCATCGTGCGGTCGAGCGCCAGGTCCTTGTCGGCCAGGCCACGCAGGTAACGCAGCAGTTCGTGCTCGCTGTGGTGCGTGTTGAACACCGGGTGCTGGAGGAAGTCCATGCCGCGCAGCAGCTGGCGCGGCAGCGCGTCGTGCACTTCGCCGTCGAGCGCGTCGATGTCGTCGATGCTGCCGCCGAAGAGGCCGGCGAGGGCGAGCACGTCGGCACGCGTGGTGGTTTCGTCGAGGCTGATGCCCACGCTCGACGCGTCGATCGCGCGCAGGTTGATCTGCGCGGCGGCCGCCTTCGCGTGAATGGCCTTCGCGTCCACGCCGGTCACGTGCAGCGTGTCGAAGAAGTCGTCACCCACGGCGACACCGGCGCGGCGCAGCGCAACCGCGAGGATGGTGGCGAGACGGTGCGTGCGGCGGGCGATGCGAGCCAGCCCTTCCGGGCCGTGGTACACGGCGTACATGCTGGCCATGACGGCCAGCAGCACCTGTGCGGTGCAGATGTTCGAGGTGGCCTTCTCGCGGCGGATGTGCTGCTCGCGGGTCTGCAGCGTCAGGCGATAGGCGGGCTTGCCCTCGGTGTCGATGGACACGCCGATCAGGCGGCCCGGCATCGAACGCTTATAGGCGTCGCGGCAGGCGAGATAGGCGGCGTGCGGGCCGCCGAAGCCGTAGGGCACGCCGAAGCGCTGCGTATTGCCCACCACGATGTCGGCGCCCCAGGTGCCCGGAGCTGCGATGAGCGTGAGTGCAAGCAGGTCGGTGGCGACGCAGACGATGCCGCCGCGTGCGTGCGTGGCGTCCGCGAGGCTCTTGTAATCGTTGATGCGGCCGTAGGTGTTCGGGTACTGCAGCAGCACGCCGAAGCTTTCCACTGTAGCGGCTTCGCCATCGTCACCCACGTGCAGCTCGATGCCGATGCCGTCGGCGCGCGTGCGCAGCACTTCCAGCGTCTGCGGATGCACGTCCTTCGACACGAAGAACACATTCGACTTGGACTTCGCGGAACGCTTGGCCAGCGCCATGGCCTCGGCGGCCGCGGTGCCCTCGTCGAGCAGCGAGGCGTTGGAGATGTCCATGCCGGTGAGGTCGGCGACCATCGTCTGGAAGTTGATCAGGGCTTCCATGCGGCCCTGCGAGATCTCCGCCTGGTACGGCGTATAGGCCGTGTACCAGGCCGGGTTTTCCAGCACATTGCGCAGGATGACGTTCGGCGTGAGGGTGCCGTAGTAACCCTGGCCGATGAAGCTGCGGAACACGGTGTTGCGGTCGGCGATCGCGCGGATCTTCGCCAGCGCTTCCTCTTCGGTCACGGCACGGGGCAGGGCGAGCGGAGCGGGCGATTTGATCGAGCCGGGGACGATGGCGTCGGTGAGGGCGTCGAGCGAGGCGTGGCCGACCACGCCCAGCATCTCGGCGATCTCGGTGTCGTTCGGGCCGATGTGGCGCTCGATGAAGGCGCCGTGGTTTTCGAGGTCGCGCAGCGAAGTTTTCTGGCTCATGGCTTTGGAGGCATCCGGAGTAACGCGCCGTGCCGGCACGTGGGGCGCCCCTCTGTCCTTTTGCCTGAGAGTTTGGAGGCGTGAAGCCCCTTGCACCTTCGGCGCCGGATCGAACCGGTCTCTCCAGAGTGATGACCGCGCGGTGGTATGGGAGCCTGAGCGATTACGGGCGTTGCGCCTTCGGCAGCGGGTCCTTCCGCTTCTCCCACCGAGCTTTACGCCGCCGATTATACAGGGCGTCGGGCGGGGATGTCGGGGGTGGCCGGAAGGGTCCGTAGGCCATGGTGGGCGGCGGTACGGCGCCGGCAGAGCGGGTGGGCGACGGTTCTCCGGCCCGGGGACGCCGCGCTTCGGCCGGCACAGATCCCGCCGTTATCGTCCGCCATTGTGCGGAAAACGTCGGCAAACCTCGTGTGGGCGCCTTGAGCGCCGGCGCGCTCCGCGCTGGCTTGCGCCACGGGAGAAGCCGAAACGTCTGGAACTTGTGTCAGCCGTCACGGTCTCCGCAGTTCGATCAACAGGGGACAGGCACGATGCCATCAGGGATGACAGCCACCCTTCCATGCCCCCCATGGCGGCGGATACTCAGGAACGGTGTGCTCTTCGGAACGGTGTGCTTTTTGCACCTATTGTTGTTCCTGATTCTGATGTCAATGCGCCCGCGCTTGCCCGATACCGACGTGCGCTGGAACGAAGACGAGGCCCTCGCGATGAGGGTCCGCCTGATCGAGCCAGCGTCGACCGCACATCCTCGGCGGCTGACTGGCTCGACGGGGCCCTCGACGATCTCCGTCGACCGGCATCGCCCCGCAACATCCCTACGGAAGCGAAGATCCTCCGTCGTCTTCCCCGAGGTCACTCAGGCTCCAGCGCCAGTCGCTGTCTCGCCCCGGGAGATACCCACTCCGGTCGGCATGCCTCAGGTGCCAGGCGGCGACACCTTCGGGGACCCGTCGATCCGCAGGGCCTTGAGCGGCGCTGCTTCGTCGGTAACGCCATCGTTACCCGGTGGAAGCGACACCGGCCTGTCGGGGGCATTTCACGTAGCCCGCCCGGCGAGCATCAAGGACAAGGTCAGGTCGATAGGCAACTACATGAATTGCAGCATGATCGAAATGGCGCGCAATCGTCCCGGCCAATTGAACGTGGTGCAGATAGGCGACGCATACAGCGCCCTTGGCTGCAAGAAATAACGAGCGCCAGCTTTCCAGCGCATCCAGTTGAGGGCATAGAATCGCTGGATTGCCGGAGTGCCCACATGACGGATGAGCGAAGCTACTGGTTCGGTCGCAAACGCTTTGGTTGGGGCATCAGCCCCGCGAGCTGGCAAGGTTGGGCAAGCATTGCCCTCTATTGCGCCCTGATGATCTCCACGACGAAGATCAGATTCCTCACCATGCATCCCACGTGGGAGGTCGCATCGAAGGTTGCGCTCACCGTGGCCTTCCTCGTCGTGATGATCGTCAAGTTCGACCGGTCGGAACGTAACTGACACCTTCCGTTCGACCCAGCTCGGCACGAATGCTTCCTACATCCCCCGGCCTGAAGCACCGTGCCGGTGCATTCGGGCCGGGCCGTGGCCGTCTGCCTTACCAGGGCGCCGGGCCTTCCTTGCCGGTGAAGGAGCCGCTGGGCGCCGCATCGGCCTGCGTTGCCAGCCGTACGATCTCCTCGGCCCCTTCCTGGACCGTCTGCGGGCCGCTGTTGCCGTTGAGGTCGGTCGCCGTGTAGCCGGGACAGACCACGTGGACCTTGATCCCGGTGTCCTTCAGTTCATCCGCCAGGATCACGCTGGACATGTTCAGGGCGGCCTTGGAGGCGTTGTAGCCGATCAGCTTCACCGCGGCGTATTCCCAGTTCGGGTCGGCGTTGTAGGTGATCGAGCCCAGGCGGCTGGAGACGTTCAGGATCCGGCCGTCGGTCGCCTTCTTCACCAGCGGCAGCAGGGCCTGGGTCGCGGCGATCGTCCCGAAATAGTTGGTGTCGAAGATCCGCCTCACGGTGTCGAGGTCGGCCGCGCCGACGTTGCCGTCGCCTTCCAGCGCGATGCCGGCGTTGTTGACCAGGACATCGATGCGGCCCTCGCTGGCCTCGATGTCGGCTGCTGCGCGCGCAAGCGAGGCGGTATCGCCGAGATCGACATGAATGAAACGGACGTCCAGGCCCTCGCCTTGCAGCGTGTCGGCCGCGGCCTGGCCACGGCCGGCGTCGCGGGCGCCAAGCAGCACGCGGTGCCCGGCTTTGCCCAACTGGCGGGCCACTTCGAAGCCGATGCCCTTGTTGGCACCGGTAACCAGGGTGATACGTTTTGGCTGGCTCATGCTCAGGTTCCTTGTTGAATAAGTGAGGGGTAGCCCCATCCCCTGAATTGGGAACCCTGTTTCGGCTTTTACATTCGCATATGCCCGTCGCCCCTTCCGAAGCCCTGAAGCCCCGAAAAACCCCGCGCCAGGCGCGCTCTGCCGCCACGGTGGAGGCCATTTTCGAGGCCACCATTCAGGTTTTGCTGGTGGATGGCTACGCCGGCCTCACCACGACCCGGGTGGCCGCCCGGGCCGGGGTTTCCGTGGGCACGATGTACCAGTACTTCCCGCACAAGGAGGCCCTGCTGTACGCGGTACTCGAGGACTACCTCGAAGACGTGATCGTGGCGATGGAAGACGCTGCCCGGCGATACGACGGCGCCTCGCTCGTCGAGTTGTCCGACGCGTTGAGCCGGGCCTACCTCGATGCGAAGATGCGCCGCATGCCGGGATCGCGGGCGCTCTATATCGTGGCCGACATGCTCGAAACCGCGAGTCTCGTCGACGACATCGTGCGCCGCGCGGACGACATCATCCGGCGGATGCTCGCCAGCGCTTCGGATGCCCGTTTCGACGACGTCGACAAGGTGACCTACGCCATGCGTACGATGCTCGTGGGCACGGTCCGCGCCGTGCTGGAAAGCGATGGTTCGGCCGAGGCGGTGGCCATGCTTCGCGCGGAACTGCCGGTGATGTGCCGTTCCTACTTGCTTGCCTCGGCGAGTCGGCGCAACGTTCATCCCGTGTACTGACGCGAGGGGTGAGGGGATGGATGCGTTTCGTGTCTTGCTGATCGGCGGAACGGGGCAGGTCGGTTCGGCGGTGGTCCGTGCGCTGGCCGCCGAGCCTGCCTGTGCCGAGGTGGTCATGGTCAACCGGCGTGACATCGCGCCGCCGGCGGATTCGCGCGTGCGCCAGGTAGTGCTGGACACAGCAGGTGCGAGCTTCACCGATGACATCGCGACGCTTGCCCGTGGCTTGGTGGCGCACGGCGATGCCGTGTTTGGTGCTTCGTGCGTCGGCGTGGGAAGCGGCAGCATGAAGTGGACCGAGGAGCAGCTCAAAGCGCTCGAGGTGGGTGTCGTCGGCGGTTTCGCCCGCGGGTGCCGCACCGGTGGCATCACGCGTTTCGCACTCCTGTCCGCCGTTGGAAGCGATCCGACGAGCCGCTTTCGCTATGTGCGTGTGATGGGCATGAAGGAAGCAGCCGTCGAGGCCGTTGGATTCGATCGCCTCGCGATTTTCCAGCCGGGGATCATCGCCGGGAACGCGCATACGCCGGGCTATGTCTCGTGGCTCGGACGACTGGTGCCGGGGCGGTTTGGCGCGATCGAGCAGGACGATATCGGGCGGGCGTTCGTGGCCGAGTTCAGGCGTGGACTGGCAGCGCATGGACTGTCCCGTTTCGAGAACGGCGCCATGCGGCAGATGGCTCGATCGCTCCTACGCGGAAGCGATTAGCCAGGGCTGCATGAAGGCTTCGAGAGTGACTCGCGGCGGCACCGTCAGCCCTGCGGCGTGCACGAACGCCTGCGAGGCTTGCAGGAACGCTTGCTTTGCCCGTGCGGCATCCATCCGTGCCGTGGCTTGCTTTTGCCTGAGTTGAACAATGTGCACGGAAGGCTGGCCGGGCTTCGAGAACTTCGCGTAACGGCGAAGTTCGTCAGCCGCGAGGGTGGTGTCGCGCGCGGCGCGTTCCATGCCGTCCCTGGCTTTCGCCGCGTGGACGAGCAGGGCGATGGATTCGGGGGAAAGAGCGGCCAGGGAGGGGTGGTTGTGATCGGACATACGATTTCAAACCCCGGAAAAGACAAAGCCCCGCATTGCTGCGGGGCTTCGTCTATAATTGGTGCCCAAGAGAGGACTCGAACCTCCACGGTTTTACCCGCTAGTACCTGAAACTAGTGCGTCTACCAATTCCGCCACCTGGGCAGGTGTCTCGAAGCAGCTTCGCCGCCCCGTGAGCCGCGTAGATTAGGTAGGTCGAGGAAACTTGTCAACGATTTCGCACCCCGGATGTGAAACTATTTCACGTCCCCATCCAAAGGTTCATAAGTGACGAAGAAAAAGAAAGGCACGGGCGCGGATCGCGGCCCCCGCAAGGCCAAGGCCACCCAACCGGGCAAGGCCCTGGAGAAGTCCCGCGACCGCCGGCCGGCGCAGGCGGTGGTCGATCCGCATGCCGACCGCGAGGCCCAGCGCTACGACCAGCCCATCCCCAGCCGCGAGGCCATCCTCGCTCTGCTCGAGGAGCGCGGCGAACTGCTGCTGGCCGAGGATATCGCCCGTGCCCTGCGCCTGTTCACCGATTACGAGATCAACGCCCTGGGCAAGCGCCTGGCCGCGATGATCCGCGACGGCCAGCTGCTGCGGAATCGCCGCGGTAGCTACGCGCCGGCGCAAAAGCTCAGCCTCATCCCCGGCCGGGTCATCGCGAACGCCGAGGGCTATGGCTTCCTGCGCCCCGATGAAGGCGGGGAAGACCTCTACCTGTCGCCCTCGCAGATGCGCAGCGTGCTGCATGGCGACCGCGTGCTCGCCAGCGTCGTGGGCATCGATCGCCGCGGCCGCCGCCAGGGCGCCATCGTGGAAGTGCTGGAGCGCCGCTCGCCGCGTCTCGTCGGCCGTGTGGTGGTCGAAAACGGCGTGACGCTCGTCGAGCCGGACGACCGCCGCCTGCACCAGAACATCATGATTCCGGCGGGACGCGACGCGGGCGCCCGTTCGGGCGAGATCGTCGTCGCCGAGATCACCGATCCGCCGACGCCGCACCGGGGCCCCCTCGGCACCATCCGTGCCGTGCTCGGCGAACGCCTCGAGCCGTCGCTGGTGGTGGAGATGGCCATCGCCAGCCACGACCTCCCGCACGAGTGGCCGCCGCAGGTGCTGCGCCAGGCGGAGGAAGTGGAGCCGAAGGTCGGGTCCGACGAGCGCAAGGGCAGGGTGGACATCCGCAAGCTGCCGCTGGTCACCATCGACGGCGAGGACGCGCGCGATTTCGACGATGCCGTATATGCCGAGGCCCTGAAGGGCGGCGGTTTCCGTCTCATCGTCGCCATTGCCGACGTGTCCCATTACGTGCCCGTGGGTACGCCGCTGGATGCCGAAGCCTATGAGCGCAGCACGTCCACGTACTTCCCCGGTTTCGTCGTGCCGATGCTGCCGGAAACCCTGTCGAACGGCATCTGCTCGCTGAATCCGAAAGTGGACCGGCTGTGCATGGTGTGCGACATGGAAATCGACGAAGACGGCGAAGTGGTCCAGTCGAAGTTCTACGAAGCGGTGATGTATTCGCACGCGCGCCTTACCTACAACAAGGTATGGCAGGCGGTGGGCGAGCGGAACGCCGACGTGCGCGACGAGATCGCCGATGTATTGCCGCAGGTCGAGACCCTGCACCGCCTCTATAAGGCGATGGCCAAGGCGCGCAAGCGCCGTGGCGCCATCGACTTCGAGACGCCGGAAGTGAAATTCCGCCTCGCGCCGTCGGGCGACGTGGTGTCGATGGGTGCGACCGATCGCAACGATGCCCACAAGCTCATCGAGGAATGCATGATCGCCGCGAACGTGCAGGCGGCGCGGTTCCTGTCGAAGCGGAAGATCCCGGCGCTGTATCGC
>NZ_JBNDHZ010000074.1:0-12914 GCF_056755355.1 Luteibacter sp. HAY1-4A | reverse complement strand
AGGTAGCCCCGGCCATTGCCGCAGGCTGCCCCTTCGTTCTTAAACCGTCAGAGCGCACACCGCTGGGCGCACTGATCATCGGCGAGATCCTTGCCGAAACCGACATCCCGAAAGGCGCATTCTCCATCCTCCCGCTGGATGGCAAGCATGCCGAACCGCTCGTGACCGACCCACGCCTCAAGCTGCTCTCCTTCACCGGCGGGCTTGTCGGCTGGGACCTCAAGGCGCGCGCGGGCCACAAGAAGGTGACGCTGGAACTGGGGGGCAATGCCGCCTGCATCGTGGACGGCGACCAGGCCGACCGGCTCGATGCCGTGGTCGATCGGCTCGTGTTCGGTGCGTTCTACCAGTCGGGACAAAGCTGCATCAGCGTGCAGCGCATCCTCATCCACGACGACGTCTACGACGCGCTGCGCCGCAAGCTCGTGGCAAAGGTGAAGGCGCTTAAGTCGGGTGACCCGAAGAAAAAGTCCACCTTTCTCGGCCCCATGATCGACGTCGCGGCGGCGGAACGGCTCGAGGGCTGGATCGCCGAAGCGAAAAGGGCCGGTGCCCGCATCCTGTGCGGCGGCGGTCGCAAGGGCGCCATGCTGGAGGCGACGTTGCTGGAAGACGTGCCGCGCGATGCGAAGCTGCAACGCATGGAGGCATTCGGGCCCGTGGCCATCCTGCAACGTGTGCTCAGCTTCGACGAGGCCATCGACCTCGCCAACGATTCCGACTTCGGTCTGCAAGCGGGTGTGTTCACCAACGACCTGCGCCATGCCATGCGCGCCTGGGACGAACTCGAACAGGGCGGCGTGATCGTCAACGACGTGCCCAGCTTCCGCGTGGACAACATGCCCTACGGCGGAACGAAGTCCTCGGGAGTCGGGCGCGAAGGCGTGCGTTATGCGATCGAGGACATGACCGAGACACGCCTCATGGTCGTACGCGACATCTGATGCGCTTCGCTCATGCGTCGTCGGCGGGTTGCAGGTCGCCCACAAGCGTGGGAATCAGTTCGGACACCGTGGGGTGGATCGGTACGGCCCACTTCAGCACGTCGGTGGAAGCGCGGGCATTCATCATGTCGAGGATGCCGTGGATAGCTTCGTCACCGCCGGTTCCGAGGATCGCGGCGCCCAGGATCTGCTTCGTTTCCGCATCCGCGACGATCTTCATGAAACCGTGCGTCTCGCCTTTTTCCACCGCACGGCCCACGCGCGTCATTGGGCGCTTCGACACCAGCAACGGACGACCGCTTGCCCGCGCCTGCGTTTCGGTCATGCCGACTCGGCCCAGCGGCGGGTCCACATACAGGGCGTAGCCGAGGATGCGCTCGCTCACCTTGCGGTCACCGCCGTCGAGGAGGTTGGCAGCCACGATCTCGTAGTCGTTCCACGCCGTGTGCGTGAAGGCGCCCTTGCCGTTGCAGTCGCCCACGGCCCAGACACCTTCGGCGCTCGTGGCGAGCCGGTCGTCCACCTTGATGTACCCGCGTTCATCCACTCCGATGCCGGCCTTGTCCAGGCCGAGGTCGTCGGTGTTGGGACGGCGCCCCACCGCCAGCAATACGTGCGTGCCGATGACCTCGGGCGCGCCCTCGGTACAATCGACTCCCACGGTTACGCCTTCCGGATGCGAGGCAAGGCGAATGCAGCACGCGTCGGTCCGCACTTCGATGCCCTCCTCTTCCAGGAAGGCGCGGATCTCGGCGGAGACGTCCTCGTCCTCGCGCTGTACCAGCCGCGGCCCTTGCTCGATCACCGTCACCTTCGCGCCGAAGCGCCGGTACATCTGTGCGAATTCGAGACCGATATAACTGCCGCCGACGACCACCAGATGGCCCGGTACCGACTCCAGCGGAATGATGGTGCTGTTGGTCAGGTAGTCCACCTCGTCGATGCCCGGAAAGTCCGGCACGTTGGCGCGACCGCCAACGTTGAGGAAAATGTTCGGCGCTTCGATCGTTTCGCCATTGACCTCGAGGCGGCGCGGGCCCGTGAACCGTGCATGCCCGCGAATGAGCGTGAGTCCGGGCATGCCCGCCAGCCAATCCTCGTTGCCCTTGCGCGAATCGAGGATCACCTTGCGTGCGCGAGCCGCTACCGTCGGCATGTCGATGGATACCGTTCCGACGCCGACGCCATAGTCCGCACCGCGACGGGCGACATAGGCGGCGTAGGCGCTGGCGACGAGGGTCTTGGTGGGCTTGCAGCCGGTGTTGACGCAGGTGCCGCCGACGAGGTGGCGTTCGACGATGGCGACGGTCTTGCCGGCTCCGGTGAGGCGGCTCGCCAGCGCGGGACCGGCCTGTCCGGCACCGACAATGATGGCGTCGAACGAACGGGACATGGCGGCCTCCGGTAGGAATCGGTCACCGCAGATCCTGGTGGACGACGGTTCGAAGCTGGTGACCCCGGCCCGATTCGAACGGGCGACCTTCCCCTTAGGAGGGGGCTTACGCACCGCTTAGGAATGCGGGTTCGGGGATGTGGTGTGCTTACGCTGTGCTAATCGTACCCGATTAGGGCGCTGTTTCAGCCTCTACGACCGGTCGTCAGCGTCCTTGGGCTTCCGGGCCGCCCAGCGCGTATCGACCTGCTTGGGCCACACCGGCTTGCGTGGCTGGAGCGTGCGTGGCGCGGCCCAGCGTTCAATGAATCGCTTCGCCTGTCGCTCGGACCCCGCAATGGTCTCGATCGCGTTTTCCGGGTCGCCGTCCGGATAGAGACTGACGCGCCACCGCGGGCCGTCGGCCCGCTGTCGTATCATGACGAAGGGAACGCCGTTTTCCGCAGCACCATAGTGGTGTGGGTTGGGCGCGCCCATAATCGCCTCTCGTGGAAGCCAGGTAACAGTGCTCATGGCGCGGACGATAGCCGCGGCCAGTCTCAGGAATGTGGACGGTGCGCGCAGCGTGCGAGAGGTTTGCGACGCAACCGTGCGCCACGGCTACGCTTCCTCGCGCTCGACCACCTGGTGCTCGTAGTAGGCGTCGATCGGGTCAGCGAGGATGCGCTCCATCTCCACCAACCGGCCCGGCTGCGGATCCAGCCAGGCATCAAGGTTCTCGGGCCGGATAGGGATAACGCACCGGTCATGGCCGGCGGCCGCGACCTCGGGCGGCGGGTCGCGGGTGATCGCAGCGACCGAGTAGAAACCCGGCTCGTCGCCCTCGGGCTCCACATACCGCCACAGGCAGGCCAGGAGCATGTCCTGCTCTGGCTCTGGTCGGAATTCGATCTCCACGGGTATGTCGCGCTCCCCGGGCGACAACTCGCGCTGCTGGAGGCGATGGAGCGATACGCTCTCGAAGAAGGTCCGGGCGACCATCACCCCGTGGTTGTAGCCCCACAGCTTCCGCCAAACGGTGGCCAGGGAATCCATGCGGGCGTTGTAGGTGCCAGGCTTCGCCCGCTCCTTGGCGTCGTCCCAGCCCGGCAGGCGGCACCGGTAGCGCATGGGGACCACGTGGCGCTCACCCGTGGCCGGATCGCGGATCAGCACGGGAACCACGCCGCCGGGCCAGATACGGGCGTAGCCGTCGCCGGCAGCGCGATCGGTCACCTGGGCGAGCTTGTCGCGCGCCGCGGAGATCTTGTTGGTGGCCACCCGCTGGTCGTTCTCGGCCTTCTTCGTGGGCTTCGGGCCGGCCAGCACGGCCTGGGCGCGGGCCAGGCGCTCGGACTGCTCGGCGATCTCCTGCTCGAGGCTCGCCGCGGCGCTCCGGTACGCCGCGAGGGCGGCAGCCCTCGCCTCCTCTTCGTCCGGTCCGTCCGCGTCCATGAACGCGTTGCGCATCGCCTTGGGCACACTCTTGACCCACAGGCCTTTCTTCATGGCCCAGCCGGCCATCTCCACGTAGGCCTTCATGTCCAACTCTCCGCCGAAACGGCGGTACTGTTTGAACTCGGCGAGGATCTGGGCGGAGTAGCACATGCCAGAAGCATACCGTCACGGCGTGACGGCTGCGTCAGGCCGCTGTTTCGGCGGTCTCGTCCGAGCCTTTGGCGGATTTTCTCTGCCCGATCAGCTTCGAAAGTCGGATGCCGAGCCGATCGACATACCTATCGAAGAGCATCGCCACGCCTAAGACCACGGGCAGTGCGATCGAAATGGATGCCGCGGCGACCGCAACGCGAGGAAGGCCCGCATGCCAGAAGACCGTGATCAGTCCTGCATACAACGTCAGCAGTATCGGCAGGTGGACCAGATACATCGAATACGAAATTCGACCGAGAAATTGAGCAGGGCGGCTGAGGAACAGCATATCGAGGACGCCGCACCGGACTATGTAAAGCAAGAGAGCGCCGGCTGCCACGTGGAACACCGACTCGCGCACCACATCCTCCAACGCAAGGAACCGAGTCCACTCATAGAGGGGCGAAAGATCGAATGATCCTCCAACGATAACTCCCGCGGCGCACGCGGCCAACACGGGAACCGACCGCGTCGGACGAAGCACGCCGATATGACTGCCAAGTAGGAACGCGAGGTAATAGGGCCAATCTGCCGGGAAAACGCGAAACAAAAGAGCGCTAACGAGGGCGAACCACAGCCAACCTGCAATGCCGGCGAGCCGCAGCGCGACGTAGGCGAAGACGATCATTGAACCGATGAGTTCGATCTTCATCGTCCATAGCGACAGGTTGTATGGGGAGGAACCGGTAAAAATGGCACGATAGGTGCCATCGGCGAGCGCACCTGGGAGGCTGGGGTCAAAGTTCCAGAAGAAGGTGAACCACGCCGAGCGAGTAACTTCAGCCGCTGGCCTCGCCCATGAGGCGCCCATCGCCATGCATACATAGGCAAAAAGAACACTTCCAAGAATCGGCACGCCTAGACGCACGTACCGACGCGCGGCTCGAACCTTAAGAATGCCGAGGTCACCGGTTACAAAGAACTTCTTTGTTAGGACGTAACCGCTCAGCACGAAGAACACGCAAACCGCAAAATGTCCGTTGACGAACAACGGAACGAGCGGCAACGCAAGGACTTTCTCCGCCCAGCCCACTGGCGCTCCAGGGAGCGCCGTGCCCGGGTACATGTAGGCAAAGCCAAGCGGGAATATCGCGATGAGCATGTGGCATAGCAGCACGTTCAGTGCTGCCATGCCACGCAGACCATCGGCTGCCTTGTCCTTCTGCATTCATGCCTCCTAGACCTCCCTAAAGTGTAGCGGAAGAAGCGGGATCAATCCCTGCGGAGGTTAGCTGGCCAGCATCTGGTCAATTTGGGCGCGTTGGGTTTCAGGCAGCACGACATCCGCTGGCAAGACCGGCCAAACAATGGACGCAGGGAAGCCCTCTTGCGATGGCACATCGCGGAGTTGCTGACGCCATACCCGAAGTGACGAGCTGGACAGACCTCCATCGTCCGTCGTGTTAATCGCGAAGTCCGCCAAAGTCAAAAGTGCATTTCGCGTCGCCCGGATCTGCTCCTGCGTCGGTCCTGGCGGCGGCGGGGGTACATACGGTGCGAACGTCCACACCTCGCCATCGTCCAACGCACTCCAGCCCACCTCCGGCTGCGGCACCTGGCCATCTACGTTAACCCACGTGAAACTCGGTGGGAAACGAGCAATCCATTCGTCGAAAGACATGTCTGTGTCGTCGGTCGCCACTTGGGTGACGCGACCGTCTTCCACAAGAACGTAGATGGTCATTATGAATACTCCTCGACAATGATGATGCCGTCGGCACCTTTGCCCCCTTTTTGCGCTGCTCCATTCTGCATGGTGAGTGCGCCGCCTCCACCTGATCCCGGGGCTGTCCCATCTACGCCTGGGCCTGTCGCGCTCTGACCTTTGCCGTCACCGCCACCGCCGAAGATCGACGCGCCACCGTTTCCTGACTCGGCGACGCCGATAGTCGTCAGGATCCCGAAAGTACCTTTGCTTCCCCTCAAATTCAGAAAGTTCCCGCCAGTAGCGATGGCCGACCCCAATGCCGATCCATAGATTCCCAACGTCGTGAACGTCGCACCCGAAACTGTATTTCCGATGCCACCGGGGGCCGAGATCGTCGATCCGAAGCTGGACGCTCCGCCGTTACCTCCAGAACCGCCTGCGACGCCAATCCCGCCCTGTCCCACGATGACGGACTGCGACGCGAGATCACCCAATATCCAGCTTTCGGCGTAAGCGCCGGCGCTTCCCCCCGCGGTGACAGAATTCTGAGTACTCGTGCAAGCCACACTTCCGCCCCCGGCGCCGCCTGCCCCCTGAACGCGCACCCTCCGGCGCTTCGTCCCAGGATAGGAGTTGTAGACATACGTCCCTGGCGAGAAGATCTGCACATTGATCAGTCGGCCCGTCGTAAGGCCATTCAGTTCGTCTCTCGTGATCGACCATAGCGCCCAATCGTTGGGGCTAGCGGCCGGCACCTTGTTGAGGTTCGCCCGCTTCGAAACATACGAGTTCCCCGCGTGTTGCACGTACGCGCCTTGCGGGTAATCTTCTGACTCCGACCACTCTGGCAGGCCGCGCTGCATGAAGTATCGGACGGCTTGATCGGTTCGCCGTGCGATGTAGTTCACCCATTCCATCGGCGGGAGACCGCCGGTCTGCTCGAACGTAATGCCCCAGCCCCGAAGGATGTCGGGAAATGCTTGCACCTCGCCCGCCAAGGCGCTTTCCGCCATAACTAGCTCGTCGGGGCGGTTGTAAATCGTCATAGGAACCTCGCGAATTTTCCGCTGTTGAAGCCGCGCGCACCTGGCACGCCGTAGAACCCAAAGGGCGCGTCGCCGGCGGCGAGAACGAATCGAATCCGCACCCCAGCGGGACGCGGAAGAATGTCGAGCTTGGTGATCGCGTAGCGTTTGAAGTCGGTGAGACCCTGCTCCCGCACGACGACAGTGAACGTCATGTCGTACTGGTCGTAGGCCTCGGCAGTGCCGTCGAAGATGAAGGCGAGAGCGTCCTCAATGTTCGGCATCGTGCCTGTCATGTAGTTGCGGGTGACACGGCAGCGAATGAGGAAGCGATAGTCGTCATCGTTGAGCACCACCGAATCGGCGATGGGATCACCAAGGCGATACCACTTCCCTCCCCCATCTCCACCGAGGCTGAACCCCTTCGCACCTTCTGCGCCCTCGAAACCGAACAGGCCGCGCGGCGTAATGTCGGGAAGGACACGCGGCTGACCGACGTGCTTGCCGACGAGGTCGAGGTTTACGCCGACGGCCGTGTCGATGTCGAGCACACTGCGAAGTGCTGCGAGACCGGTCCATGCGTCACCGAAAGAAGAGGCCAGGAGGTCCGCCGTCGCCTCCGCGCGCGGCTTCCCCTGGTACTGCCATATGAGAAGGTCGCGGTAGCTCATGGCAGGATTACCACCTCGACATCCCCGACGCTGAAGCGGGCAAGGCTCCTCGCGTCTACCTCGATGTTGTCCGTACTCAGCGCGCCGCCAGCCGTTCCGATCAACAGTTCCTGCACCCAAAAGCCAGGCACTGTGTTGATCGGCGTGTAGAGGCGGCTCAAAAGCACGTCCTCGCCGATCTCGAACAGCAGCGCGGCGAGGGCCGCCTTAATGCCGTCGACGTCGATCGCTGTGAAGTTCGCCGCACGCTTCACAGTGACCTTCGCGGCAGCCGGGACCACCGTCGGACGGTCGAAGCGGATCGGCCGCGTCCCGGAACGCACCGGAACGTTGACGACAACCTCACCGCGCATCGCCGTACCACCCGGCTTGTTCTGGCGGATCACTGTTGCGATGGCCATGTCGTCGCCGCCATCCACGACGACGTTGATGCCGTGGGCGGGCACGCCATCGGTATCAACGATGTCGGTGTAGTTCTCCAGGCACACCACCTGCCGGACGTCGGCCAGCTCGGCGATCTTTGCCTCGATGGCTTCCGCGCTGGCGGTCGCCGGGCGGGACCGGCTGCGGAAGAAGCGTGCGCGAAGCTCCGGATCCGTCTCCTCCTCCGTACCGACTTCAGCGGCCGTCAGCGTCGTCGCTGCCTGCCACCCGAGCACGACGGTCTGGATTGCGAGGACGGTGTCTTCGGGGACCATGAAGGCGCCGAGGTCTTCGCTACGGAAATCCGCTCGGGACGATCCGTCACCATTCAGCACGACGGCCGACACCGACCGCCAGCGAATGCCGTTCGGGTCCGCGACGAGAGAGCCTGCCGGGATGATGGCGCCGGGGCGGCCGCTGAGGATGACGTCGCGCAGATAGCTATACCCGGCCAGCCTCCGAATCAGGCCGGCATAAGCCGCACGCTGCTCGAGCCACGTCCCCGCAGCGTAGTCCGGGTCGAGCGACCGATAGATGTTCTCGCCCAGTTCCTCAAGGTCAGTGCGAATCTGCGCGATGAGCCCGACCATCTGCCCATCAGGGCTGTCAGGATCAAGGTTGATGTCCGCGCCATAGATGCCCCGGAAGCGCTCAGCGGACGTTCTCGATCGATGAGCCGCTGCGCACGCAGTGCGCCCAGGTCAAGGGCGGCCACTTCGCGATGTTCGCCGCCAGCCTGATGCACCTCACGCACCACGGCGACGGACACACGGCGACTGTGCACGATCCCCTTGCCACCGTCACCGGTGCGAACCGAGGCGAGCAGGCGCTGATCGGCGCCACCCTGATCCAGACCGGGTACGGCGAGCGCGAGGGCCAGGATCCGCGTGTGCCCGGCCTCGACAAGCCGCTTGGTACGGTCGTGGCGGGTGGCGCCAAGCACGCCGTCGTCTTGGCCGAGGGCGTGGAAGCCAGCGCATGGATGCTTCAGGCGAGCGGCGGCCCGAACGGCAACCGGTCCATTGGGCATGACATGCGCGCGCCCGTCAGTACGATCACCAGCACCGGCAGCCACCAGCAGGTGGTCACCGCCTACATGATGAAGTTCTACGGCAGCGGCGGGCAGTGGGCCGACATGAGCGAGCCGATGCACACCCTGCCGACGAAGGACCGAATGGCCGTCGTCCAGGCCGTCTCGATTCCGCGGGAGGCCCTTACGGAAGACCAGTGGCGCAAGGCGCGCCTGACCGCGAAGTTCCTGTCGAGGTTCCTCCCCAACCGCTTTCCGCACTTCGACGGCGATGCGATCGTCATCGTCGGCAACTACGTATTGGTCGATATCGGGCTGCGCATGCTCACTCCGCGCGAGCTCGCCCGCGCCATGGGCGTGCCCGATACCTACATCATCGATCGCGGCCTGTTCGAGACGTTCCCCGGTTCGGGAATCTTCGAATGGAGGCCGATCAGCAAGACCGACCAGGTGAAGCTGATTGGGAACATGGTCTGCCCGTACATGGCAGAGGATCTGGTCCGGCAGAACACGGAAGAACTCCAATTCATCGATCGTAGGGAGGCGGCATGACCGACCCGTATCGCGAGTTCCTCGAGCGCAAGGTCCGCATGGCGCCGTCGGCAGGCTTCGATGTCGCCGACACGGATATCCACCCCATCCTCCTGCCGCACCAGCGCGCCGCGGTGCGCTGGGCGTGCGCCGGCGGCCGCCGTGCGCTCTTCGAGGCCTTCGGCCTGGGGAAGAGCGTGCAGCAGCTGGAGATCGTCCGGTTGGGCATGGCGCATGCCGGCGGCTCGGGCCTGATCGTGGTGCCGCTTGGCGTGCGGCAGGAGTTCCGCCGCGACGCCGCCATGCTGGACATCGAAACCCGCTTCATCCGCACCAGCGCCGAAATCGACCCATCCTTCGCCGGCATCCACCTGACGAACTACGAGAGCGTGCGCGACGGCAAGCTGGACCCGAACCTATTCGCGGTCGCAAGCCTGGACGAGGCATCGGTCCTGCGCAGCTTCGGCTCGAAGACCTACCAGACGTTTCTTACGCTCTTCGACAAGGTGCGCTTCCGGTTTGTGGCCACCGCCACGCCGTCGCCGAACCGCTACAAGGAACTGATCCACTACGCCGGCTTCTTGGGGGTCATGGACACCGGGCAGGCCCTTACGCGCTGGTTCAAGCGCGACAGCACGCAGGCGAATAACCTCACGCTGTACCCGCACAAGGAGCGCGAGTTCTGGCTATGGGTCGCGTCCTGGGCGCTGTTCCTGCAAAGGCCCTCGGACCTCGGCTTCAGCGATGAGGGCTACGACCTGCCGGCGCTGACGGTGCACTACGTCGAAGTGCCGGTGGACCACGGCAGCGCCGAGGCCGACCGCGATGGCCAGGGCAACCTTTTCAGGGACGCGGCCATGGGCCTGCGCGACGCGGCGCGCGAGAAGCGGGACACTCTGCCGGCACGCGTCGCCGCGACGGCGCGGATCCTTGAACAGCATGCCGGCGACCACTTCCTCATCTGGCACGACCTCGAGGCGGAGCGGCACGCGATCGCCGCGGCGGTCCCCGGCGTGGTCAGCGTCTACGGTGACCAGGATCTGGACGAGCGCGAAGAGGCGGTCATCGCGTTCAGCGAGGGTCGCGTCGCGCGGCTCTCCGGCAAGCCCGTGCTGATGGGGAGCGGCTGCAACTTCCAGCGCCACTGCCACAAGGCGATCTACGCCGGCATCGGTTTCAAGTTCAACGACTTCATTCAGTCCATTCACCGCGTGCAGAGGTTCCAGCAGGCGCACCCGGTCGAAATCTGGATCGTCTACGCAGAGAGCGAGCGAGAAGTGCTCGCCAAGATGCTGGCGAAGTGGACGCGGCACAACGAGATGGTGGGAAAGATGAGCGAAATTATTCGGGAATACGGCCTCAGCCACGCCGCGATGGCGGACGTGCTGTCGCGCTCCATCGGCGTGGAACGCATCGAGGTGAGCGGCCGGGATTGGCTGGTGGCGAACAACGACTGCGTAGAGGAAACGCGCGGCATGGCCGAGAACTCGGTCGACCTGATCGTTACGTCGATCCCCTTCAGCAACCACTACGAGTACAGCCCGAACTACAACGACTTCGGGCACACCGACGACAACGGGCACTTCTGGGAGCAGATGGATTTCATGACTGCCGAACTGCTCCGGATCCTGAAGCCCGGCCGCATCGCCGCGATCCACGTAAAGGACCGCATCGCCTTCGGCAACGTGACCGGCGCGGGTGTCCCGACCGTCAGCCCCTTCCACGCGGAAGCGATCGCTCACTACGCCGGCATGCCCGCCCTCGGCATCAAGGGCCACGGCTTCGACTACCTCGGCCTGATCACCGTCGTCACCGACGTGGTGCGCGAGAACAACCAGACCTACCGGCTCAGCTGGACCGAGCAGTGCAAGGACGGCACGAAGATGGGCGCCGGCTCGCCGGAGTACATCCTGCTCTTGCATAAGCCGCAGACGGACCGCTCAAAGGGCTATGCCGACGTGCCGGTGCGCAAGGAGAAGATCGCCTACACCCGCGCGCGCTGGCAGATCGACGCACACGCCTTCTGGCGGTCCAGCGGGCAGCGCCTGCCCACGGTCGACGAGCTGGCCAGCCTCGGCCCGGACAAGCTGGCGAAGCTGTTCACCGCGTACAGCCTGGCCAGCCTCTACGACTACGAGTCGCATGTCCGCATCGGCGAGGCCCTGGAGGCGCGTGGCGCGCTGCCGTCGAGCTTCATGTCCCTGGCCCCTGGCAGCCACCACCCCGACGTCTGGCACGACGTGAACCGCATGCTGACGCTCAATGGCGAGCAGACCCGGCGCGGCCTGGAGAACCACATCTGCCCGTTGCAGTTCGACATTGTGGACCGGCTGATCAACCGCTTCAGCAACCCCGGCGAGCTGGTATTCGATCCCTTCGGCGGCCTGTTCACCGTGCCCTTGCGTGCCCTCAAGGCCGGCCGTCGTGGCCGCGCGGTTGAACTGAGCACGCCGTACTTCTTCGACGGCGTGAAACACCTCCAGGCCGCGGAGGTCGCGCTGTCGATGCCCTCTCTGTTCGACACCCTCCCGGATATGGAGCAAGCCGCATGACCACGCACTGGACAATCTACGTGAGGGGATACGGTGCATTCCTGTTCGAGGGCACCGAATCGCAGGCCGAGGAAATGCGCGCGCACAAAGCCCGGTGGGAACGCGGCATTGGCAAGAAGCGGCCGGCTGACGAGGTCGAGGTCTCGACCGGCAAGGCGAGCGACTGCCTCAACCACCCGGGCTACACCAACCACCATTTCTACGCCGACTGCCCGTGTGCCGACATGGAGTGCGTCGTGAATGCTCAACGCCGCCTGGGGTACAACGCATGACCACGAAGCGAATCAGCCAGCGCGAGGCGCGTTCATGACCAAGTATGCCCAAGGCACCACCGTGAGCAGCGACAAGAGCCGCGCCGAAATCGAGGCGACGCTACGGCGGTACGGTGCGACGTCCTTCATGTACGGATCTGCGCCCGATCGCGCCGTGATCGCCTTCGAGGCGCTCGAGCGACGCGTGAAGTTCGAGCTGCCGATGCCGGATCCGCAGGCCAAGGAGTTCACGCGAACGCCCGGCCGCAACCATCTGCGCAGCCCCGCCGATGCCGCGAAGGCCTACGAACAGGCCGTGCGCCAGAAGTGGCGCGCGCTGGCCCTCTGCATCAAGGCCAAGCTCAAAGCCGTCGAGTCTGGCATCACCACCTTCGAAGCCGAGTTCCTCGCGCACATCGTCCTGCCTAACGGCCGCACCGTGCACGACGAGGTCGCGCCCACCGTTTTCATCGCCTACCAGTCGGGAAAGGTTGTCCCGCTGCTGGGCAAGTTCTAAGGCTAGCCATGAGGACAATCTCACTTGACGACTCTGTCGTACGGATCATCGAGAACCGCTACCGACTTTTACTTGTCGACCACTTCGTAGACCACTTCGAAGCGAAGATCTTCCGCTTCAGGAAGCGACTCATGTCGCTCAAGCCTGAATTTTACGAAGAAGTACAAGGCGGCTACCGCGTTCATGAACTCCGTACGGTTCGACATCTCGCCGTCGTGCTCAAGGTCAAAGCGTTCGCTGACTTTGAGGCGCCCGACCTGGTGAACAACGTCTGGATGATCGAAGGAAAGGTCTTGGAGC
>NZ_JBNDHZ010000073.1:0-14104 GCF_056755355.1 Luteibacter sp. HAY1-4A | reverse complement strand
TCGCATAGCCGTCCTGCAAGGCCTTCACCAGCACGGCGATGTCGACATCGGGCTGCGCGCTGTTCGCGAACTGTGTGCCGATCTGGTAACCGATGGCATAGGAAAGCTTGGTCTTGTCGATGGCCGGCGCACCCGAAGCGGGCAACGTGGGCGCCGACTGCGCACAGGCGACACCGCTTGCCAGCGCCAGCGCGACGAACACGACCAGGAAACGCAAGGGTGACATCCCGTTCTCCGTGAATCCGGAACCGTTGGCGTGCGTGGAGGATAGTCCATCGGCACGCGGCCCGCCCATTGCTTCCTGAGACGCCGTACGAGGGGTAAAGGTTCCCCTGCCTGCGTTACCATCCGGCTTTTCGGCACGTCCGCCCCATTCACCAGGAGCCGTCATGGCCTTTCGCACCCTCGCCACCGCCGACCGCGGCGCTGTCCGCACGATCACCGTCAACCGCCCCGACAAGCTCAACGCGCTGAACCGCGAGACCATCGGCGAACTGACCATCGCGTTCCGCCAGGCGGCGCAGGACGACGCCGTACGGGTGGTGGTGCTCGCGGGTGCGGGAGAAAAGGCCTTCGTGGCGGGTGCCGATATCTCCGAGATGACCGCATGGTCGCCGGTGCAGGCCCAGGCGGCATCGCGCGCGGGGCAAGACCTCATGCTCACGATCGAACGCCTCGGCAAGCCGGTGATCGCGAAGATCCAGGGATACGCGCTCGGCGGTGGGATGGAATTGGCAATGGCATGCCATCTGCGCGTCGCCAGCGAGAAGGCACGGTTCGGCCAGCCCGAGATCGGCCTCGGGCTGATCCCTGGCTTCGGCGGCACGCAGCGGCTTACGAGGCTCACCGGCCGCGGTGCCGCGCTCGAGCTGTGCCTGCTCGGCCAGCAAGTGGATGCGGCACGTGCCGAAAGGCTCGGACTCGTCACGCGCGTGGTGGCCCCCGACGAACTCGACGCCACGGTGGACGCCATGGCCGATCAGCTCGCCGCCGCGGCGCCGCTGGCCCTGAAGGGCATCCTGGACACCGTGATCGAAGGCGGCGAATGCGCGATCGACCAGGGCCTGGCGTTCGAAACGCAGGGCTTCGCCATCGCATTCTCCACCGAGGACATGCGCGAAGGCACCAGCGCGTTCCTCGAACGCCGCAAGGCGAGCTTCAAGGGCATTTGAAGGCAGCCACAGACAGAACCGTTGTGGGAGCCGGCTATGCCGGCGATCCCGCGGCAGCGGGCAAGTTCGCCGCGAGACACCCATCGCCGCTGAAGCGGCTCCCACACAAAGCCTGGCCCACGAAGCGGTACATCAGTGCCCGCCGCGGTACTTCAGTTCGCCTGCCTCGACCCAAACATCCAGCCGGTTTTCCGGCGGCGCAAGCTGGCAGGTGGCGTACGGCGTGAACGAGCACGGCGGATTGCGCGCCTCGTTGAAGTCGATGACCAGCTTGCCGTCCACCGGAAGCCCCGTGTCGAGGAACCGCCCCGCGCCATACGTTTCCTTGCCGGACGTGAGATCGCCGAAGACGAAGAACAGCGCTTCGGGTACCTCCTGGACAGGGTAAAGCTCTAATACACGCCCATCGCGCGTGAACACGGCCTTGCCCGGCACCCTCTCCTTCTCGATGGTGCCGATCGCGGTGCCAAGCTCGAGCTCGTAGGGGGGATCGAACGGCACCCAGTCCGCGACCACGCGCCACGTCGGGTCGATCGGGAAGTACTCCAGCCCCTGGAAGCCGGTGCGCGACGCGGCTTGTTCGTCCTTTACACGCACTGCCTTGCGCCCGTCGCGCTCGATGACGAAGAGCGTGGCGGAACCGAAGCGGACTTCGCTCGGCGTGCTTCCTTTCGCATCGTCGCGCAACGTTGCGCGCTCGACGACTTGTCCGTCCACCCGTGCATCGCTGCCAGGCGCCAGTTCGATCGTCGTGGTGCCGTCCGGCGCGAGCGCGATCGTCCCGAGTCTCGCGGGACCTGTCGTCAGCACGATGTCGTTGTCGCTAGCGCTACCGACGCGATTTGCCCCTTCCTGCAACCATTCGAATCCGATCAGGCTGAGCCAGCCGCCCGGCGCCGTGAGCAGTTCCAGGCGCCGCGCACGCGCGGCGGCGACGTCGTGTTCATGAGAAGTCATCGCAATCTCGCAAAGTGAATGTTTCTTCCGCCTCAACGCCCGCGCAGGAAAAGCTTGTCGAGTTCACCCAGCGACAGCTGCACCCACGTCGGTCGTCCGTGGTTGCATTGTCCCGAGCGTTCGGTGGCCTCCATCTCGCGCAGCAGCGCATTCATCTCCGGGATGCCAAGGCGCCTGCCGGCGCGCACGGACCCGTGACAGGCCATCGTTGAAAGCAACTCGTTTTCAAGCTCTTCGAGTCGGCGCGAACTCCCGTGCTGCGCGAGTTCGCCAAGTACATCGCGGGTGAGTTGCGCGACGTCGGCGCCTTCAAGCAACGAGGGGATACGGCGCACCACCACGGCACCGGGACCGCTGCGGGAGAGTTCGAGACCCCATTCGCCCAGGGCGTCGGCGTGCTCCTCCGCCGCGGCAGCCTCCTTCGTGCTCACCGCGATGGACATAGGCACCAGCAGCATCTGCGAACGAAGGTTCGCGGTGACGCGTCCGCTCTTGAGTTTCTCGTAGGTGATGCGCTCGTGCGCGGCGTGCATGTCGACGAGCACGAGTCCGTGCGCGTTCTCCGCCAGCACGTAGATGTTCTTCAGTTGCGCGATGGCGTAACCGAGCGGCGGCACATCGCCCTCGTCCGCCTCGCTGCCGGCCGGCAAGGGTGCGGGACGCGACATCGTCGACCCGAACAACGTGGAGTAATCGGCAAGCGGCTGTTCCCGCACGCCGAGATTGAGCCGCGACTGACTGGACTGCTGCGGCCATGCGGGTGTCGATGACGGCAGGGACGAAGGGGACGCCAGGGGTCGATGGTCGATGAAGGCGCCCACAGCGCCGGCGGCCATCGGCTCGCCCAATTCGGCCACGGGCATGGCCGCGCCGGCACGCGTCTGCGCCAGCGCCTCGTGCAACGTGCGGAAGAGGAAATCGTGGATCAGGCGCTGCTCGCGGAAGCGCACTTCATTCTTGGCCGGATGCACGTTGACGTCCACGCCGGCCGGATCGAGCTCCAGGAACAGCACGAATACCGGATGGCGGCCATGGAAGAGCACGTCCGCGTAAGCCTGACGCACGGCATGCGCCACGATGCGATCGCGCACCAGACGTCCATTGACGTAGAAATATTGCTGGTCCGCCTGCGAGCGCGATGCGGTCGGCAAGCCCACCCAACCGGAGAGACGCATGCCCGCCGCCTCGTGTTCCACGCGCAGCGCCTGTCCGGGGAATTCCGGACCCAGCACTTCCGCCACGCGTGCCAGCGCGGCGTTCTCGTCGCGCGCGGGCTTGAGCAGACGCACCGGCTTGCCGTTGTGGCTGAGACGAATATCCACGCCCTCGCGCGCCAGCGCCAGGGACTTCAGGAGATCGTCGATATGCGCGAATTCCGTGCGTTCCGCACGAAGGAACTTTCGGCGCGCGGGCACGTTGTAGAAAAGATCGCGCACCTCGATCGTGGTTCCCTGCGGATGCTGGGCGGGCCGGACGTCCTGCATGCGTCCACCGTCGACCTCGATGCGCCATGCGGAATCGTCCCCCGCCTGGCGCGACGTGAGCGAGAAGCGCGCCACCGAAGACACCGAGGCCAGCGCCTCGCCGCGGAATCCCATGCTCGACACGCGCTCGAGGTCGTCGAAGCTGCCGATCTTGCTGGTGGCATGCGAGGCCACGGCCAGCGACAGTTCGTCGCGCGGAATGCCGCCGCCGTCGTCGCGCACGCGGATGAGCCTGACGCCGCCCTGTTCGATGTCGACCTCGATGCGGCGCGCACCGGCATCGATGCTGTTCTCGACCAGCTCCTTCACCACCGAAGCGGGCCGCTCGATGACTTCGCCGGCGGCAATCTGGTTGATCAGTTCCGGCGGCAGGGGACGAATGGGCATGACGGCGTGACCTGACGGGCTTGCAAGCCTCGAAGGATAGCCGAAGGCGGGGCAGGCCGCCCCCCGGATACGCCAGGCGCGGGTACGCGGACGGACTCAGCCCGAGGGAATGACCATGACCGAGCCGACGCGTACGGTGTTGTCGGTCATCTTGTTGGCGAGCTTCAGCGCGCCGACCGACACGCCGTACTGCTGCGCGATGCCGGTGAGCGTCTCGCCCCGGTTGACCCGGTGCACATCGCGGACGTTGTCGTCGGCACGGCCGCCAACCTGTTTCGCAGGCGACGGAGCGGCCGCCTTGGCGATAAGCGTCGGGGCGGCCGGCTTCGGCGACGCGGCCTTCGCCGGCGCCGCGTCGTCGCGGGAAGGCTTCGACGGCGTGGCGTCACCGTCATCGGACGACCGCGAGGACGCCACGAGGGTGCCGTTACGACGGGCCGCCTGCGCAGCGAACCAGGTTCCCGGCGGCGGCATCGACTCGAAATAGTTGCGCACGCCACCGAGCACCGCCGTGGCGAGGCTGCGGCGATGGTCTTCGTCACGCAGCCGCTTTTCCTCCGACGGATTCGTGATGAAGGCCGTCTCGACGAGGATCGACGGCACATCCGGCGAGCGCAGCACCACGAAGTTGGCGCGCTCCACGTAGCCGCGATGCGTGGGACCCAGGCGACCCAGGGCCTTCAGCACGTTGCCGGCGATGGATTCGCTGGCTTGCATGGCGTAGCCCTGCTGGAGGTCGAGCAGCACGGCCGCCAGTGTGTCGTCCTTGTCGTCGAGCGAGACGCCGCCGACGAGGTCGGCGCGGTTTTCCCGGTCGGCCAGCCAGCGTGCGGCCTCCGAGGTCTTGCCGCGCGGGGAGAGCACCCACACGGAAGAACCCTTGGCGTCGCTGTTCTTGAACGCGTCCGCGTGGATGGACACGAACATGTCCGCGTTGTGCTCGCGGGCGATCTGGTAGCGGCGCTTCAGGGGAATGAAGTAGTCGCCGTTGCGGGTGAGCACGGCCTGCATGCCGGGCTGACGGTTGATCTGGTCCGCCAGTTCGCGCGCGACCTGCAAGGTGACGTCTTTCTCGCGAAGGCCGGTCGCGCCGCGCGCGCCCGGGTCTTCACCGCCGTGGCCGGCGTCGATAGCCACCACCACCTTGCGCTCCGTGGCGAGCATGGGGGGCTTGCCCGGGGGAACCGTCTTCGTGCGCGTATCCCGCGAGGCCGACGCCACGGCTTTCGCGACGGCCGGCGTATCGTCGATGACCGGGTTGTCGCCCGGATCGCTCTGCCCACCTGGGTAAAGATCCAGCACCAGGCGGTAGCCATAGTCGCCGGCCGGCTTCAGGAGGAAGCTCTTCGGCTTGGCGGTGGGGTCGACCTTCGCCACCAGGCGTGCGGCAGCACCCTGTTTCACGGTGGTCAGCGACTTGTAGAGTCCCTGCCCGCCCGGCGCCGAGAAATCGCCGGTGACGGCGCTGCCCGCGATATCGAGTACGACGCTGCCAGGCGTATCGCCGGCCGACATCTTGTAGTTGGCCGGGCCGGACAGGTCGAACACCACGCGCGTGTATTCGGGGCCAGCCCAGACGCGTGCAGCCTTGACGTCCGCGGCCGTCGAACGGACAGGCAAAAGCGTCGCGACGGCGGTCACGCACGCAAGAAGGCTAAGTTTGACGGCGATTCCCCTCATACGGCCCGGATTGAACTGCAAGCGCCCGCTGAATGCAAGAGATTTGCCTTGTTAATCCATAACCTGCGAACACTTCGTCAACGGGCGTACAGGAATGGGCCGCAAATCGTCAGAAGACTCTCAGGGCGGCGCGGGCGCCGACCTGCTTTTTCGGTGGCCGGATGTTGTGGCTAGAGGTCGCCGATGAGTTGCCGGCCCGCGGCGGAACGCGGTTCGAAACTTACGACCCGCCCACCGCCCTCGTGCCTGAAGTGGAGTTCCAGGTCCACCGGCGGCAGCGCTCCCGCGCCGCGCTCCGGCCATTCCACCAGCACGATCGCACCGGGTTCGGCCAGGCTGTCCAGGCCCAGCCACTCGAGTTCGCCGGGATCGGCGATGCGGTAGAGGTCGAGATGGAAGGCGCGGCGGCCGTCGAAGTCGTAGCCCTCGACCAAACTGTAGGTTGGGCTCTTCACCCGCTCGCCGACGCCGAGGGCGCGCAGGAAGGCGCGCGCGAAGGTGGTCTTGCCGGCACCGAGGTCGCCGTGCAGGTACACGACCAGGCCTCCCTGCAGTCGGGCGGCAAGCTGCTGTCCCAATGCGACCGTTGCCGCTTCGTCGGAAAGAACCTGATCGAGGCTCATGCGTCCAACCCGTTCACGAGCCGCCGCAGCGGATCGAGCAAGTCGCCGGCCAGCATGCCCCGCTCACCCGCCCTGGCCGCGATATCCGCCGCGCGGGCGTGCAAGCCCACACCGAGGCATGCGGCGCGGTAGGGATCGCATCCTTGCCCCAGCAAGCCGGCGATGACTCCGGTGAGCGTGTCGCCCATGCCCCCGCTGGCCATGCCGGGATTCCCCCATGGGCAGACCGACAGCTCACCCTCGGGCGAGGCGACGAGACTGCCGTTGCCCTTGAGCACCACGACCGCGCGGTGGCGGCGCGCCAGCTCACGCGCCGCGGCGAAACGATCCGCCTGTACCGCGACGGTCTCGATGCCCAGGAGCCGGGCCGCCTCTCCCGGATGCGGAGTGAGCACCGTTTTCGCCGGAAGCGTGCGCGGCTCCGCATGCAGCAGGTTGAGTCCGTCGGCGTCGAGAACCGTCGGCAGGTCCATGTCGAGGGCCGTCGTCCATAATGCGTGGCCCCAGGCACCCTGCCCCAGCCCCGGGCCGAGTGCGACGACGGAGGCCTTGTCCAGCATCGGCTGCAACGCCTGCGGACCGTTCACGCCATGCGCCATCAGCTCCGGCCGCGCTGCGTTCATGGCCGGCACGTTGTCCTCGCGCGTGGCCACGCTGACGAGGCCCGCACCGGTGCGCAGTGCCGCTTCCGCCGCCATGCGGATCGCCCCGCCCGTGCCGTGATCCCCACCGATCGCCAGCACATGGCCGTTCCCGCCCTTGTGGGAATCCTTCGGTCGCGGCGGCAAGCCAGCTGCGACCATGAGGCATGCATCCGGCGCCTCCATGATGTCCCGCGGAAGGTCCAATGCGTGCAGCTCGATGTCGCCGGCGATCTCCGCGCGGTGCGTATGCAGGCCACGCTTGCGTACGATGAAGGTAGCCGTGGCCGCCGCGCGCACCGCCACACCGGGACAAGCGCCTGTGTCGGCGGACAGGCCGGAGGGCACGTCCAGGGCGAGCACGGGAACACCGGCGGCATTGATCGCTTCGATGGCCTCCCGCGCCTCGCCTTCCGGCGCACGGTCGAACCCGGTGCCGAACAAGGCGTCGACCATGATATCCGCCACGGGCAAGCGCCGCCAAGCGGAGAACGGATGCACCGTGCCGCCCAGCGCCTCGAAGGCGGCCCGGGCGCGCACGGCGTCCTCGCTGCGTGGCAGTCCCAGCGCCACCGCATCCACCGCCAGTCCGGCGGCGAGCGCATCACGCGCCACCAGGTAGCCATCGCCACCGTTGTTCCCCGTGCCGCACACCACGCGCAGGCGCCGTGCCGAAGGCCAGCGGCGCTGCAACATGGCGAAAGCCGCGGAAGCGGCCCGCGTCATCAGTTCGAAGCCTGGAATGCCGAGCCCGTCGATGGCGCGCCGGTCGATCGCGCGCGCCTGGGCGGATGTGAAGAGGGCGATATCCGGATCGATGGCGGTCATCGGCCGATTATAGGAGGGCCGCTAGAATAGCGGCATGTCCGTTTCCATCGATTACGCCTCCCTGGCCCGGGACATCAAGCTCTGGGCACGGGAACTGGGTTTCGCCGACACCGGCATCGCCGGTACCGACCTCGGCGACGACGAGGCGCATCTGGAAAGCTGGCTGGCGGAAGGCCACCACGGCGAGATGGACTACATGGCGCGCCACGGCACGCGCCGCAGTCGCCCGGCCGAACTCGAACCCGGCACGCTCCGCGTCATCTCGCTGCGCATGGACTACATTCCTCCCGGCATGCCGAACGCGTGGGACGTGATCCGCGACGGCGAGAAAGCGTACGTGGCGCGATACGCGCTGGGCCGCGACTACCACAAGCTCATGCGCAACCGTTTGCAGAAACTGGCGACGCGCATCGAAGAGCGCATCGGCGAGTTCAAGTACCGCGCCTACGTCGATTCCGCACCGGTGCTGGAGAAGGCCATCGCACGCAACGCGGGCCTCGGCTGGATCGGCAAGCACACCGTGCTGATCAACAAGCGCGCCGGCTCGTATTTTTTCCTCGGCGAGATCTACACCGACCTTCCCCTTCCCGTGGATGCGCCGGCAAGCGCCCACTGCGGCAGCTGCCGCCGCTGTATCGACATATGCCCGACCCAGGCCATCGTCGCGCCTTATCGCCTCGATGCGCGCCGCTGCATCTCGTACCTCACCATCGAACTGAAGGGCAGCATCCCGCTGGAGTTGCGCGAACCGATGGGCAACCGCGTGTTCGGCTGCGACGACTGCCAGCTCATCTGCCCGTGGAACAAGTTCGCCCAGGACGCCACGGAACCCGACTTCGCCCCGCGACACAGCCTCGACGGGCCGAAGCTCGTCGAGCTGTTCGCATGGAGCGAAGGGGAATTTCTTTCCCGCACGGAAGGCATGGCCATCCGCCGGACGGGTTACGAAGGATGGCTACGCAACCTCGCGGTGGGACTCGGCAACGCGCCACACAGCGATGAAATTATCGCCGCACTGAAGGCGCGTGCAGATCATCCGTCGGACATGGTTCGCGAACATGTTGCGTGGGCGCTCGCGCGGCAGGCTGCATAAGGGCAACCTGCCCGCTACCGCGGGATCGCCGGCATAGCCGGCTCCCACAAATCGCCGGCATAGCTGGCTCTCCACAAACAGTCAGACCATACCGCCGGATTTCCTCACGATCAGCATCGCGAGTTCCAGCGACTGCTCGTAGTTGAGGCGGGGATCCACCATCGACTTGTACGCGCGGTCGAGGTCCTGCTCCACGAGGCCACGGGCCCCGCCAAGGCACTCCGTGACATTCTCGCCCGTCAGTTCCAGGTGCACGCCGCCGAGGCGCGTGCCCGCCGCGGCGTGGATGTCGAAGGCCTGGTCGAGTTCGCCGGCGATATTCGCAAAGCGCCGGGTCTTGTACCCGTTGCTCGTGCTCTCGGTGTTGCCGTGCATAGGATCGGCCACCCAAAGCACGCGGCGGCCTTCACGCTTCACCGCTTCGAGCAACGGCTGCAACTGCGTGGCGATCTTGTCGTTGCCCATGCGATGGATCAGCGTGAGGCGACCCGGCTCTTCGTTCGGATTGAGCACGTCGATGAGGCGCAGCAGATCGTCCGCCTGGACCGTCGGGCCCACCTTCACGGCGATCGGATTGCGGATGCCGCGGAAGTATTCGGTATGCGCGCCATCGAGCGCGGCCGTGCGCATGCCGATCCACGGGAAATGCGTGGACAGGTTGAACCAGCCGTCCTGGCGCGGCACCTGGCGGGTGAGCGCTTCCTCGTAGTGCAGCAGCAGCGCTTCGTGCGAGGTGTAGAAATCCACTCGCGAGTAGCTGGAGATCGACTGGCCCGCCAGCGTCTCCATGAAGCGCAGCGAGTCACCGATGCTGGCCACCATGCGCCTGTATTCGGCCGCCAGTGGCGAATGCTCCACCCAGGCGAGGTCCCAGTATTCGGGATGGTGCAGGTCGGCAAAGCCACCGTCGATCAGTGCGCGGACGAAGTTCATCGTCATGGCAGAGCGGGCGTGCGCCTTGATGAGGCGCTGCGGGTCGGCGCGGCGAGCTTCCGGGGTGAATTCCGGGCTGTTGACCAGATCGCCGCGGAACGCCGGCAAGGTGACGCCGTCGCGGGTCTCAGTGTCCGCCGAACGCGGCTTCGCGTACTGACCCGCGAAGCGGCCTACGCGCAGCACCGGCTTCTTCAGGCCGTGCACGAGCACCAGGCTCATCTGCAGCAAGACCTTCAGGCGGTTGGAAATGATCGGGCTGCTGCAATCGGCGAAGCTTTCCGCGCAGTCGCCACCCTGGAGCAGGAACCGCTCGCCGTCCTGGGCCTCGGCGATGCGCTGCTTCAGCGCAAGGATTTCCCAGGAGGTGACCAGCGGCGGAAGGTCGCCCAGCTGTTCCAGGGAGCGCGCGAGCTCCGCGCCGTCCTCATAGGTGGGCTGCTGCAGGGCGGTCCTCGACCGCCACGATCCCGGCGTCCAGTCGACGGACGGGGGAGTTACGGCTTTGAGGGAGTGTTGCATGTCGATACTGCCTGCGTGGATGCGCCTTGCGCGGCGCGGAAAGTCAACGAACGGAACGGCGAACCGCCAGGAAGGCCCAGACGATGAGCACGACGAACCAGAGCAGGGTCCAGCCCGGCATGGGCACGCCCAGGATCGGCTCGACCTTTGCGCACTCGCCGGAGCCGGTGAATGCGAGCTTCAGCATCTTCGTGAACGGGAAGGCGTCGAAGAGGTAACCCAGGCCGGGGCCGCACGCGGGGACCTGGTCCGGCGAGAGCGACTGCAGCCACAGGTGACGGCCGGCCGTGGCGATGCCCCAGAGTCCGCCGAGCGCGATGAGTGCGGCGTAGACGACGCGGCCACCGGTCCGCCGCGGCGCGTGCAGACCGCCGACAAGGAAGGACAAGCCCATGAAGCACACGGCCACGCGCTGGAAGATGCACAGCGGGCACGGGTCGAGGTGCATCACGTACTGCGCATAGAGCGCGAAGGCCATGAGTCCCACGCAGACGACGAAGCCGGCGAGGTAACGCGTACGGAACGACCAGGTGCGAAGGCTCATGCGATCAATGCTGCGATGCGGGACACCCACGTTAACGCTTTGTGGAGGCAGTTGTAAGTCCTGGCCCGAAGTTTCTTTTGCAACCAAGACAGGTACTTGTGGCTGAACGCGCGCACCATCGAACATTGTGGGAGCCGGCTGTGCCGGCGATCCTGCGGCAGCGGGCATGCTCGCCGCTAGCAGCCATCGCCGCTGAAGCGGCTCCCACAAAAAAACCCGGCAGGTCGCCCTGCCGGGTTCTCGTTCGATCGAATCACGGACGCTTATTCGGCGTCGACGGCTTCGGTCTTGGCCGGGCGGTCCACCAGTTCGACGTACGCCATCGGGGCGTTGTCGCCCGGGCGGAAGCCGCACTTGAGGATACGCAGGTAGCCACCGGGACGCTCGCGGTAGCGAGGACCCAGCTCGACGAAGAGCTTGCCGACGGCCTGCTTGTCGCGCAGGCGCGAGAAAGCCAGGCGGCGGTTGGCGACGCCGTCGGTCTTGGCGAGCGTGATGAGCGGCTCGGCGACGCGACGGAGTTCCTTCGCCTTGGGAAGGGTGGTGCGGATAAGCTCGTGCTTGATCAGCGACGAGGCCATGTTCTTGAACATGGCTTCGCGGTGGCTGCTCGTGCGGTTGAGCTTGCGACCGGATTTCTGGTGGCGCATGGCGTTTACTCTCTAAGGTCTGTTGTTATGAAAAACCGGCCAGGATGATCCGGCTTTCCGCGGTTACCCGCTTTTCGAGGCTGTAAGAACGCCTCGTTATAAGAGCACGGCCTCTGCGGACCGTTCTGGAACTCCGGAGGAAATGCGCGAGGCATCCACCGGTTGGAACAAAGGATCGGGGCGATCGAATAACGATCGCCCCGTGGAACATCAGCCCAGCTGCATGCCGTGGGACAGGCCCGGCGGCGGCCAGTTCTCGAGCTTCATGCCGAGCGCGAGACCGCGCCCGCCAAGCACATCCTTGATTTCCGTGAGCGACTTCTTGCCCAGGTTCGGCGTCTTCAGCAGCTCGACCTCGGTCTTCTGAACCAGGTCGCCGATGTAGTAGATGCTCTCGGCCTTGAGGCAGTTCGCCGAGCGGACCGTCAGTTCGAGGTCGTCGATCGGACGGAGCAGCAGCGGATCGAAACCGCCCTTCTCCGCCTTGGTCGAATCGCTCTCGCGACGCGAGAAGTCACCGAAGACCGACAGCTGGTCGTTGATGATCTCGGCGGCCTTGCGGACCGCGTCTTCAGCGCCAATGGTGCCGTTCGTCTCGATGTCGAGCACGAGCTTGTCGAGGTTGGTGCGCTGCTCGACACGAGCCGCGTCCACTTCGTAAGCCACGCGCAGGACCGGCGCGAACGACGCGTCGAGCTGCAGACGGCCGATCGGCCGGGTCTCGTCGTCCGGGTGCTGGCGCGCGCTGGCCGGCTGGTAGCCGACGCCGCGACGCACCTTCAAGCGCATGTTCAGGGCCACATCCTTGGTGAGGTGGCAGATCACGTGCTCCGGATTGACGATTTCGACGGAGTGGTCGACCGCGATGTCGCCCGCGGTGACCACGCCCTTGCCCTTCTTCGACAGCGTAAGGGTGACTTCGTCACCGGTATGCTGGCGGATGGCGACATCCTTGAGGTTCAGCAGGACTTCGATCACGTCCTCCTGCAGACCTTCGAGGGTGGTGTACTCGTGCAGCACGCCGTCGATTTCGACCTCGACGATGGCGCTGCCCGGGATCGAAGAGAGCAGCACGCGGCGCAGCGCGTTGCCCAGGGTGTGACCGAAGCCACGCTCGAGCGGCTCGACCACCACCTTCGCGCGGTTCGCTCCAAGCTGCTCGACGCTGAGGCCACGAGGCCGCAGCACACTAGTTGACGAAACTGCCATGCAAGGCTCCGGTGGATTACTTCGAGTAAAGCTCGACGATCAGGGCTTCGTTGATATCGGCCGGGAGATCGCCACGATCCGGGACGGCCTTGAACGTACCCGCGAACTTCTTGCTGTCGACCTCGACCCACGACGGACGAAGGTCCATCGTGTCGTAGATCGTCGCCGCTTCCTGCACGCGCAACTGCGTACGGGCCTTCTCGGTCAGCGAGACCTCGTCGCCCGGACGGACGTGGTACGAAGGCACGTTGACCTTCTTACCGTTGACCGTGACGGACTTGTGGGCCACGAGCTGGCGAGCCTGGGCGCGGGTGACCGCGAAACCCATGCGGTAGACGACATTGTCGAGACGGCTTTCCAGCAGGCGCAGCAGGTTTTCACCCGTATTGCCCTTCTGGGTCGAAGCCTTGGTGTAGTAGTTGCTGAACTGACGCTCAAGCACGCCGTAGATGCGCTTGACCTTCTGCTTCTCACGCAGCTGTACGGCGTAGTCCGACAGACGGGCGCGCTTGTTGGCGCCATGCTGACCGGGCTTGTTTTCGAGCTTGCACTTGGAATCAAGCGCGCGAGCCGGGCTCTTCAGACCGAGGTCGGCACCCTCACGACGCGCCAGCTTGCAGGTAGCTCCACGATAACGGGCCATGGTTATGCTCCTTAGACGCGACGCTTCTTGGGGGGACGGCAGCCGTTATGCGGAATCGGCGTGACGTCAATAATGTTGAGCACCTTGTAGCCCAACGCGTTCAGAGAGCGCACGGCCGACTCGCGGCCCGGGCCGGGGCCCTTGATGCGCACTTCCACGGTCTTCACACCGTAGTCGCCCGCAGCGCGGCCAGCCTTTTCGGCGGCAACCTGAGCAGCGAACGGGGTGGACTTGCGGGAACCGCGGAAACCCGCGCCGCCAGCCGTCGCCCACGACAGGGCATTGCCCTGGCGATCGGTGATCGTGACGATGGTGTTGTTGAAAGAAGCCTGCACGTGGGCCACGGCATCCGTGACGACGCGCTTGATCTTCTTCTTGGTCTTAACCGGCTTAGCCATAATCGGTATCCGTTACTTCTTGATCGGACGACGCGGACCCTTGCGGGTACGGGCGTTGGTACGCGTGCGCTGGCCGCGCACCGGCAGGCCGCGACGATGGCGCAGGCCACGGTAGCAACCGAGGTCCATGAGACGCTTGACCGCCATGCCGATTTCGCGGCGGAGGTCACCTTCGACCGTGTACTTAGCGACTTCGGCGCGGATCTTCTCGACCTCGCCTTCGCTGAGCGACTTGATCGGGGTGGTTGCGACCACGCCCGCGTCGACGCAGACCTTCTTGGCCCGCGACCGGCCGATTCCGTAAATGCTCTGCAGACCGACCCAGACATGCTTCTGGACC
>NZ_JBNDHZ010000072.1:0-14630 GCF_056755355.1 Luteibacter sp. HAY1-4A | reverse complement strand
CAGCACGTGGCGGGCCTCGTTGGCACCCATGGACACATGGTCTTCCGCGTTCGCACTGGTCGGCACGGAGTACACGGAGGCCGGGTGGGCACGCGTGGCGAGGTCGTTCACCAGCGCGGCGGCGGTGTACTGCACGATCATGAAACCGGAATCCGTGGCGTCCTCGTTACCGATGAGGAACGCGGGCAGCCCGTCGTTGTTCGCCGGGTCCACGAGCTTGGCCGTGCGACGCTCCGAAATGGAGGCCAACACGGGAATGGCCGCTTTCAGGTAGCTCATGGCCAGCGCGAGCGGCATGCCATGGAAGTGACCGGCGGAGATCACCTGGTCTTCGATGACTTCCGCGTTCTCCGCATCCGGGAAAACCAGCGGATTGTCGGTAACGGCGTTGAGTTCGACATCGAACACGCGGCAGGCCTGTTCCCACGCATCGCGCACCGCGCCATGCACCTGCGGCGCGCAGCGAAGGCAGTACGCATCCTGCGGCTGGTGTTTCTTGCCACCCTTGAACGGCAGGAAGCGCGAATAGAACGCCTCCTTGCCATGGCGCTGCGTGGCCGGCACCCAATCCCAACCGATGTCGAAACGGTAGGCCTGCTCCGCGGGTTCCGACCAGGAGTCGGAGAGCCACGGACGGAAACGCGGCACCAGGTGATAAGGAATATCGGCGAGCGTGGAGCCTTCGAGCAGGCCGCGGATATTGCGCGCCGCCTCCACCTGGCCCGGATGCGGGCGAAGCGCATGCACTTCCTCGGCGTAGGCACCGGTACGGCCGGCGAAGGCGTCCAGTGTCATCGCCGCGGCGAGATCGGCGGTACGGATCAGCATGTCCATCGTGTCGAGCGCGAGCACGCCGGTGGCGAGCATCTGCGTCGTGCCGTTGTTCAGCGCCAGGCCTTCCTTGAACGAGAGACGCACCGGCTCGAGCCCCGCGGCCGCCAGCGCCTTCGCGCCAGGCATCCGTTCGCCCTTGTAGAACGCTTCGCCACCGCCGAGGAGCACGATGGCCAGGTGCGAAAGCGGTGCGAGGTCGCCGCTGGCGCCCACGGAACCCTTCTCCGGCACCACCGGAATCACATCGCGGTTCAGCAGCTCGGCCAGCGCGCGCAGGGTTTCCACGCGGATACCCGAGTGTCCCTTCATCAGCGTGTTCACGCGGATGGCGAGCATGGCGCGCACCACTTCCGCGGAGAACGGCTTACCGACGCAGACGGCGTGGGTAATGATGAGGTTGTGCTGCAGTTCTTCCAGCAGCGTGCCTTCGCGCGGTTCCGGGTTACCGCCGGGAAGCTCGTCGCGCACGCGGTGTGCGCCGAGCAGCTTGTCGGCATTGCTGCCGAACCCGGTGGTCACGCCGTAAATCGGCTCGCCCCCGCCCACCTTCTCGGCGAGGAAGTCGGCGGCCCGCTTCACCTTCACCAGTTGCGCCTCGTCCAGGCGGATCGTGGCGCCCTGGCGGGCGATGGCGGCGACTTGGGCGCGCGTGAGGCTACGGCCGTCGAGGAGGATGCTGCTGGTCATGGTTGGGCCGTGGGACGTCGGTGGGAGGGGGAATCAGCGGCCAATCTCGGCCTGGGCCAGTTCGACGCGCAGCGTCTTCACCAGGTCGGCGCGCGACACCTCGAACTGGTCTTCGCGGCGCAGGTCCTTCACGGTGACCACGCCCTTGGCGATTTCGTCTTCGCCGATGACGACGACGAAACGGATGCCGGCGCGATCGGCGTACTTGAACTGCTTGCCGAGCTTGCCGCCCTCCAGCACCACCTCCGTGGCGATGCCGGCGCTGCGCAGCTCACCGGCTACCGCGAGGTAGGTGGGCAACTGCGCCGCGTCCATCTGCGTGACCAGGACGTCGACCGTGCTCTGCGCGGTGGAAATGAGCCCCGCGTCGCGCAGCTGCCAATAGAGACGCGTCAGGCCGATGGAAATGCCGACACCCGGGAGGTGCGACTTGGTGTACTGGCCCGCGAGGTTCTCGTAGCGACCGCCCGAACAGATGGAGCCGATGCCCGGATGGTCGTTGAGCGTGGTCTCGTAGACGGTGCCCGTGTAGTAGTCCAGGCCGCGGGCGATGGACAGGTTCAGCGCGAAATGCGTCTCCGGCACGCCGAAGTCGCGGATCATGGCAAGAACTTCCTTCAGCTCGATCCTGCCCTGCTCGAAGGTTTCCGAACCGGCACCCAGGGCGTCGAGTTGGGCGAAGGCATCCGCGACCGACGTCGAACGGACCTGCACGAAGGCGAGGATCTTCGTCGCCACGTCGAGCGACAAGCCGAACGCTTCGCCGGTAAGCGTGTCGCGCACGTAATCCGGGCCACGCTTGTCGAGCTTGTCCACCTCACGCAAAACCAGCATCTGCTGTTCGGGGTCGGCGATACCCAGGTTCTCGAAGTAGCCGCGCATCAGCTTGCGGTTGTTCAACTGGATGGTAAACAGGCCGATGTTCAGGTCGCGGAAGACGCTGTAGATCACCGCGGGAATCTCGGCGTCGTAGCGCACCGACAAGGAGTCCTTGCCGATGACGTCGATATCGCATTGGTAGAACTCGCGGAAGCGTCCCCGCTGCGCGCGCTCGCCGCGATACACCCGCTGCATCTGGTAACGGCGGAACGGGAAGCTGAGGTCGTGCTCGTGCTCGGCCACGTACCGGGCGAGGGGCACCGTCAGGTCGAAGCGAAGCGCCAGCTCCGGCACCCCGCCCTTTTCCGCCGCCGCGCCGAGGGCGCCGGTCGACTGGACGAAATAGACCTGGCGCTCGGTTTCTCCGCCCGTCTTCGTCAGGAGCACGTCGCTGTATTCGATGACCGGGGTTTCGATCGGCAGGAAGCCGAAGCGCTCGTAATTGCGGCGAATCGTGTCCAGCATGCGCTGGAACGCGATCTGGTCGAGCGGCAGGAGCTCGAGGACACCGGGCATGGTGCGGGCCGGGGTGAGTGCCATGCAATTCCTCTTCGGACAGGCTGTACGGACGCCGCCATGCGGCAGCCGCTTAGATTAGCAGATGGCCATGTCCCGCCCCGGCCGCATGTAAAAAAAGTGCGACGCCCTGTTGCCAAGGAACCGCCCCATGGCTAATATACGCGGCTCCCGTCGGGGTGTAGCTCAGCCTGGTAGAGCGCTACGTTCGGGACGTAGAAGTCGCAGGTTCGAATCCTGTCTCCCCGACCAAAATTCGAAGATCGAGGCTCCGTTATCCGCCCCAGTGGCGTATTTTCGGGGCCTTTTTCTTTTGCACGACTCCGTGCCTTTCGCCGCATCGAAAAGTAGGACATATTCACGTCACGGTAGACGGCGACAGGATCTTTCCGAATGCGCGATTCCACTCTTTCCGGCCGACGCGGATTCCTTCAGGCATCCGCCCTCGGAACCCTGGCCTCCCTCCTCCCGGTGGAACGCGCCGTCGCTGGCGCGAAACAAAGCCCCGCCGCCGTATTCCCGCCGGCACCGCTCGCCCCGCAACCCCTCCAGCTCCTTCCCGCAGGTTCGATACGCCCGACGGGCTGGCTGCGGCGCCAGCTGGAGATACAGGCAGCGGGCCTCGGCGGACGGGTGGATGAGACTTGGCCGGATCTTGGCCCGGACAGCGGCTGGCTCGGTGGCAAGGGTGAGTCGTGGGAGCGCGGCCCCTATTTCGTCGACGGCCTTTTGCCCCTGGCGTGGCAACTCGATTCGCCGGCACTGAAGGCGAAAGCACAGCGCTTCATCGACTGGACTCTCGCGAACCCCTGGCCCAACGGCATGTTCGGCCCGAAGTCGAACGACGACTGGTGGCCGCGCATGGTCATGCTCAAGGTGCTGACGCAGTACCAGGAGCTGACGGGCGATGCGCGCGTCGTGCCTTTCATGACGCGCTATTTCCATTACCAGCTGGGGGCGTTGCCGGAACGCCCGCTGCGCGACTGGGGTCGCATGCGCTGGCAGGATGAAGTGGCCTCGATCCTCTGGCTCTATGCGCGCACGCAGGATCCGAAGCTTCTCGAACTGGCCGCCCTGTTGAAGAAACAGGGTTACGACTGGCAGGCGATGTATGCGAACTTCCCGTTCAAGGAAAAGACCGATAAGAAGATGGTCGAAGCAAAGGGCGGCAAGGATGCCTTCATGGAGGACGACGGGTTGCAGGTGCATGGTGTCAATGTCGCCCAAGCACTGAAGGCGTCGCCGGTGTGGTCGCTGATCTCACGCAGTGCGGACGACCGCGCCGCCATCCATCACCAGCTCGAACAGCTTGACCGTTATCACGGCCTGCCTAACGGCATGTTCTCCGCGGACGAACATCTCGCGGGGCGCAGTCCGTCGCAGGGCATCGAACTGTGTGCTGTGGTGGAAGCGATGTATTCGCTGGAAACGGCATTGGCCATCACCGGCGATGCCGTGCTCGGCGACCGTATCGAGCGCATCGCCTACAACGCCTTGCCGGCCGCCTTCACCGACGACATGTGGGCGCACCAGTACGATCAGCAGCCCAACCAGGTGGAATGCAGCCTGCATCGCCGGCCGTGGACGACGAACGGACCGGAAGCCAACCTGTTCGGCCTCGATCCGCATTTCGGATGCTGCACGGCCAACTTCCACCAGGGATGGCCGAAACTTACGGCAAGCTTATGGATGGCTTGCGCCGACGGTGGCCTCGCCGCGACGGTGTACGCGCCCTGTCGCGTCAGCACGGTGGCGCGTGGCGTACCGATAGAGATCGAGCAGACCACCGACTATCCGTTCCGCGACGACATCGCTATCGTCCTTCGGCCGGCGTCGCCGGTTACCTTCCCGCTACGCCTGCGTCTGCCCGGCTGGTGCCGGTCGACGTCGGTGAAGATCAACGGCGAGTCGGTCAAGGCGACCGCCGGCGAAGGCTTCCTCACGGTGGAACGGAAGTGGTCGGCGGGCGACAAGGTCGAACTTGCCTTCCCTGCCGACGTGGTGACCGAAAAGGGTTTCAACGACTCCGTCAGCTTCAGCCGCGGCGCGCTCGTGTTTTCACTCCCTGTCGGCGAGGCCTGGGTGAAGTGGCGCAAGCGCGGGCTCACGAACGACTGGCAGGTGTATCCCACGACGTCGTGGAACTTCGCGGCAGGCGATCCGGGCAAGGTCGAACAGCACGCCATCGGAGCGCGGCCTTTCGCGGGCGCAACGCCGGCCGTCACGCTCGCGGTGCGGGGGAGGCTCGTGGCGTGGAAGGCTGAAGAAGGCGCGGCCGATCCCGTGCCGGTGAAACCGGCGCCCGAGGACGAGCCCGCTACAACGCTGCGGCTGGTGCCTTATGCGGGCGCAAAATTGCGGATTACTTCGTTTCCGCCGCTTGCTTCCTGAGCGTGCTGCAATAACGCAAAACGCCCCTTTCGGGGCGCTTTGCGTAACTGGCGGAGAGTGAGGGATTCGAACCCTCGATAAGGCTTTTGACCCTATACTCCCTTAGCAGGGGAGCCCCTTCGGCCTCTCGGGCAACTCTCCGTGTAACGAGCCAGCAAGGATACTTGCCCTTGCTTCGGCCGTAAAGTGTTTACTGGTCGTCCCCGGAGTGGCCGGTGGGATCGTTCTCGTTCTTGATGCGCTGGTAAATTTCTTCGCGATGAACCGCGACGTTCTTCGGCGCATTGATGCCGATGCGCACCTGGTTACCCTTCACACCCAGAACGGTGACGGTCACCTCGTCGCCGATCATCAGGGTTTCACCGACCCGGCGGGTCAGAATCAGCATGATTGATACTCCATAAAATCAGGTATTGGCTTCCCCACCAACGACAACCTCACCCCGAGTGCTTGCCGTCAATGGATCGACGTTTCGACCATCGAAGGCCGATTGCCTTCCCCGGCTCTAGTTGTGTGTGTCGCTGACCAGCTGTCCTGCCATCGCGGTCCGAAGGACCGATGCCGAAGGATGCTTTCGACATTCGGATGATACTAGCCGAGCCAAACCGGGGTACGCAACGCACGAACCCACGAATACGTGCGCCAGGGCGCGGTTGCGACACCCTGGCTACCTACCGTTCAGCGCAGCCGCGCTTCCACCCAGGCAGGAATGCCGGCGAGGATGCCCGGGAGTTCCGGGCTGTCGAGGCCACCACCCTGGGCCATGTCGGCACGGCCGCCACCCTTGCCTTCGATGCGCGACGCCACTTCGGCAACCAGGTCGCCCGCCTTCACCTTGCCCAGCGCGGCACCGCCCACGCCAGCCACGAGCGAAACGCGTCCGTCCACGGCGCCGGCCAGGACGATGGCGCAGTCGCCAAGCCGCTGTTTCAAAACGTCCATGCTGTCACGAAGCGACTTTGCATCCAAACCTTCAAGACGGGCGGCGACAACTTTGATACCGCCAACGTCCACGGCGTTCGCCGCGAGGTCGGCCGAAGCGGAGCTGGCGGCCTTGGACTTGTACGATTCGATCTCGCGCTCGAGCTTCTTCTGGCGGTCGAAGAGCTGTCGCAGTTTCTCGACCACGTCGTCGCCGGTGGCGGCCAGCAAGCCGGATACTTCGCCCAGGATGCGCTCCTCGTCGGCCACGCGGGCCATGGCGCCCGCCCCGGTAACGGCTTCGATGCGGCGCACGCCGGCGGCCACGCCCGATTCCGAGACGATCTTGAAAAGGCCGATGTCGCCCGTGCGGGTGACGTGCGTACCGCCGCAAAGCTCGGTGGAAAAGCCACCCATCTTCAGCACACGCACTTCCGCGCCGTACTTCTCGCCGAACAGCGCGATGGCACCGAAGTCGATCGCTTCGTCGTAGCCCATGTGATGGACTTCCGCAGCCGCATTGCGCCGGATCTCGTCGTTCACCATACGCTCGACCTGGGCGAGTTCCTCAGGGGTCACCGCCTTCAGGTGCGAGAAGTCGAAGCGCAGGCGCTCCGGTGCCACCAGCGAACCCTTCTGTGCCACGTGGTCGCCGAGGACCTGGCGAAGTGCCGCGTGCAGCAGGTGCGTGGCCGAGTGGTTGAGGACCGTCGCCTGGCGCTGCGCCGCGTCGACCGACGCCGACACCGTGGCGCCCTTCTCCAACGGTGCCGAGCCTTGCCAGCTACCGAAGTGCGCGAAGAAGGCACCGCCCACTTTCTGGGTGTCGGTGACCGCGAAGGCACCCGACGGATTGCCCAACGTACCGGTGTCCCCGACCTGACCACCGGACTCGGCGTAGAACGGGGTGCGATCCAGCAACACGAACGCTTCCTCACCATCGGCGAGGCGGTCGACCGCCTTGCCGTCGCGAACGATGGCCAGCACCTTGGCGTCGACCAGGTCCAGGTGGTCGTAACCGGTGAACACCGTCGGCGCCAGCGCGCTGGCGACTTCCGCGGGGAGCTGCGCCTTGCTGGCGAAGTTGCTGGCGGCGCGGGCACGGGCCCGCTGCTCGCCCATGGCGCGCTCGAAGCCTTCCATGTCCACGCTCATGTCGCGCTCGCGTGCAATGTCGGCGGTGAGGTCGACCGGGAAGCCATAGGTATCGTAAAGACGGAACGCGTCGGCGCCGGGAATGATCTGGCCCGATTTCGCGGCAATATCGTCGAACAGCCGCATGCCGTTCTCCAGGGTTTCGCCGAAGCGCTCTTCCTCGGTCTTCAGCGCCTGCTCCACGAAGGTTTTCTTCGCGGCCAGCTCCGGATACGCGTCGCCCATTTCGGCCACGAGTGGCGCCACCATCTTCCAGAAGAAGTCGCCGCGCACGCCGAGCATCCAGCCGTGGCGAAGCGCGCGGCGAATGATGCGACGGAGCACGTAACCGCGGCCCTCGTTGGACGGCAGCACGCCATCGACGATGAGGAAGGAGCAGGCACGGATATGGTCCGCGATGACGCGGAGCGACTTGTTCGCCAGGTCGGCGGTACCCGTGAGGCGCGACGCTTCCGCGATCAGGTGTGCGAAGAGGTCGATCTCGTAGTTCGAGTGCACGTGCTGCAGCACCGCCGCAAGGCGCTCGAGTCCCATGCCGGTGTCGACGCACGGGGCGGGCAGCGGCGAGAGCGTGCCGTCCGGCGCGCGGTCGAACTGCATGAACACGAGGTTCCAGATCTCGATGTAGCGGTCGCCATCCTCGTCCGGCGAGCCCGGGGGGCCACCAGCCACGTCCGGGCCGTGGTCGTAGAAGATCTCGGTGCACGGACCGCAGGGGCCGGTATCTGCCATCTGCCAGAAGTTGTCCGAAGCGAAGGGAGCGCCCTTGTTGTCGCCGATGCGCACGATGCGCTCGGCGGGCACACCGATCTCTTTGTGCCAGATCTCATAGGCCTCGTCGTCGGTGTGGTACACCGTGACCCACAGGCGTTCGGCCGGCAGCTTGTAGACCGCCGTGAGGAGTTCCCAGGCATAGCGGATGGCGTCGCGCTTGAAGTAGTCGCCGAACGACCAGTTGCCCAGCATTTCGAAGAAGGTGTGGTGGCGGGCCGTGTAGCCCACCGCGTCCAGGTCGTTGTGCTTGCCACCGGCGCGCAGGCAGCGCTGCACATCGGCAGCACGCACGAAGCCCGGCTTCTCGCTGCCCAGGAACACGTTCTTGAAGGGCACCATGCCCGAATTGGTGAACAGCAGCGTGGGGTCGTTCGACGGCACCAGCGATGCCGACGGCACGATGGTGTGGTCCTTGGAGCGGAAGAAGTCGAGGAAGGTCGAACGGATGTCGGCAGTTTTCATGAGCGATCGTGGCTTCGGAGCTGCGAGGCGTACCGCGGGGACGCTCCGTCCAGAATCAAGGCTCGCTGCCTTCAGTCGTCGTCGGGGTCTTCCGCATCGGCGTGGGTAAGAACACGTACTGTGGCGGCGGCGAAGCCACGACGCAAGAGGAATTGCGCCCTGCGGGCCCTTTCCGTGGGATCGGCGACCGGTGCGCCATAGCGCCGGCGAAGCTGCTGGGCGCCGAGATGCTCCCAATCGACGTTCGCGGCCTCGATAAGCTGGCGGATCGTTGCGTCGCCGACGCCCTGGCTGCGCAACTCCGCCCGAATGCGGGCGGGACCGTAGCCCTGCCCTACCCGGCTGCGGACCAGCGCTTCGGCGAAGCGGGTGTCGTCCTGGTAGCCCTGGTCGCCGAGGCGATCGACCGCAGCGGCGGATTCGTCACGCGCGAAACCGCCGCGCTCGAGCTTCTGCGCGAGTTCGCGGCGGGAGTGTTCGCGCCGGGCAAGCAGCCCGAGCGCCTTGTCGTACGCGGTGCGGCTTGGGCGATCGGCCTTTCGATCGCCCTTGCCCGCCCCCGGATCAGACTTCCTCGAGCGCATCCTGCTCGTTGTCGCTGGCCGTCGCGTCGCCCTTGCCCGGCTTGACCAGCAGGCGGGAACGCAGCTCGGCATCGATCTCGTTCGCGATGGCCGGGTTGTCGCGCAGGAACTGGCGCACGTTCTCCTTGCCCTGGCCGATGCGGTCGCCCTTGTAGCTGTACCAGGCGCCGGACTTGTCGATCAGGCTCTCGCGCACGCCGAGTTCGATGATCTCGCCCTCGCGGGAGGTGCCCTCGCCGTAGAGGATCTCGAACTCGGTCTGGCGGAATGGCGGCGCCACCTTGTTCTTCACCACCTTCACGCGGGTCTCGGAACCGATGACCTCCTCGCCCTTCTTCACCGCGCCGATGCGGCGGATGTCGAGGCGGACGGAAGCATAGAACTTCAGCGCGTTACCGCCGGTGGTGGTTTCCGGGCTGCCGAACATCACGCCGATCTTCATGCGGATCTGGTTGATGAAGATGACGAGGCAGTTCGACTTCTTGATGTTGGCGGTGAGCTTGCGCAGCGCCTGGCTCATGAGGCGAGCGTGCAGGCCCACGTGAGAATCGCCCATTTCGCCTTCGATTTCGGCCTTCGGGGTGAGCGCGGCGACGGAGTCGACCACCACCATGTCCACGGCGCCCGAGCGCACGAGCATGTCGGCGATTTCCAGGGCCTGCTCGCCGGTGTCCGGCTGGCTGACCAGGAGGTCGGCGACATTGACTCCGAGTTTCTCGGCGTAACTGGGATCGAGGGCGTGCTCGGCGTCGACGAACGCCGCGGTGCCGCCGTCACGCTGGCAGGAGGCGATGGCCTGCAAGGTCAGCGTGGTCTTGCCCGACGATTCCGGACCGTAGATTTCGACGACACGGCCGCGCGGGAGGCCGCCGATGCCGAGGGCGATGTCCAGGCCGAGCGAGCCGGTCGACACGGTGTCGATCTGGTCGTCGACGCGGTCGCCAAGACGCATCACGGCACCCTTGCCGAACTGCTTTTCGATCTGGCCGAGCGCACTCGCCAGCGCCTTGCGCTTATTGTCGTCCATCGTGAATTCCGGTCGTGTGTAGGTGAGTATCTTGCCCGACCGTGGTCTCAGGGACTGCGATCCGCAATCCCCAAGTTTGCCATAGCCGGCCGGGTTCAACCCTTCAGTTCGGCGGTCATTCCAACAAGCGCGGCGGCGACCGTCTGCCGCCTGACCGCCTCGCGATCCCCGTCGAAATGGTAAAGCCGGGCGTGGGCATAGCCCCCGCGCCGCTTCCAGCCGATCCAGACGGTACCGACGGGTTTGTCGGGCGTGCCGCCAGACGGGCCCGCGATGCCCGTGACGGCGACGGCGACCCCCGCCCCATACCTCGCCAAGGCACCGGACACCATTTCCAGAACGGTCTCTTCGCTGACGGCGCCGGTGCGTTCGAGCGTGCGGGGGTTCACGCCGAGCAGCGCCTCCTTGGCGCTATAGCTATAGGAAACGACCCCAGCCTCGAACCACGCGGAACTGCCGGCCAGGTCGGTGAGCGTCTTCGCGATCCAACCGCCGGTGCACGACTCCGCCGTAGCCACCATGACCCGTTTCTCCTGCGCGGCCTCGGCGACCTGCCGGGCCAGCTCGTCAAGATCGGCATCGGTGGGAATGGGGGCGGCAGCCATGGGTGCTCCTTAGATAAAAGCAGGAGTTCTACTCCCGGCATGCGGGGATGTCGATGACGTTCTTGCCTGGACCTGTGGAGCAAGTTGAGCGAAACGATTGCGAGAACGACGGACCGCCGATATCATGCCAACCTTCAGTTGCTCGCATGGACTCGTTACGGGTGTCTCTTTGTCGCGATGACAAGGGCCTCGCGTCGGAGAAAACACGGATGAATCAAGCTTGCTCACTCATGCCTACGCGCCACGCAATCGGTATGCACCACGTCGGCAATACCACGGCGCCTGTAGCGAACAAGCGGGCGGGCCCGTGTGCCGCTAAGCGGGAACTCCGCACAAAGCAGGTGGCCGCGTACCGCTGACGATGGGCGACGAGTTCAGTCAACCTTTTCCGAACCACGAGTGGCCTCACCCGGCGAACCCGGCAACGCGTCGTAGCGCGCCTGAAACAGTCGCGTGCGAGTTTCCGCGCGACGAGGGGAAAAAATATGCTTTCAATCGCAACCTTCACGAGTCTTATACATATACGGCAAATCTCAGCCGCAGTTCGCACTGGTTTCGAGACCCACGTCAAAGCTTTGGCGGGTTTCACGCATATTACATGCCTGCAATGTGTGACATTGGTCGCAAAATCAGGTACATCACACCGTAGTCAGAAAACAGATGTTGCGTTATCTTTACGCCGCGGGCAGGGGTCCGCTAAGGGGTGGGGAATCCAAGGCCTGAATTGGCGCAACTTTGGGTAGGCGATCTTTCATCGCCTCGCTCAGCGCACGGCCATTCTTCGCTGGCACGTAATGCAAGGGCGCCACGGCGCTTGTACAGGATGTTGTATGGATGATTTGCATGTCGCTCGTGCCCCTCAGGGTTCGAGGCTCCAGTCGCACGTAGCACCTCCGCAAGTGGAATCACCACTGCGGCTCTTTCACCGGGACCAGCCCCGCTCCCGGTACCGGAACTTGAGTTTCAAACGCAGTGTTTTAAACGCTGGCGACTCGGTCGCGGCGCGCAAAGCCCTGCGCCCGGTTCCGCACTCGCTTGATTGCTCCGAGACCACAGACAACCCACGCGTGAAACCACACATGCCTTCGAAGCTCGCCCTCTGTGTCATGGCCTTATTTGCCGCAATGCTCTCTGCATGCGGCACGCCCGCCGCCAAAGACTTCGGCGGGTCGTGGAAACCCGTAAACCACTTCGAGGACAAGACCACCGAGATTCCCCTGGCGGTTCCGTACACGTATTACGCCGCGCCCATGGATGGCACGTTGAAAACGATGCTGTCGCGCTGGACTGCGGACAATGGGATGAAGCTCCAGTACAAGCTGCGCTCGGATTTCACACTGACCAAGGCTGCGTCGGCCATTCACACCACGGAACTGCGCGACGCGGTGTCCCAGCTCAGTTCGATCTACGGTCCTCAGGGCGTAGCGGTGCTGGTCGCAGGGCCGGATCTCGTCGTGGAGGAAATAAGCACGATCACGACTCCCCCGAGCGGCCAGCCGGACGCCGCTCCCCAAGCGCCTGTCACCACGACTCCGTCGACCGGCACCGAGCCTGTCGCCGCGACCGCGGCCGCCCGATAACGAACCGCGTATGCACCGACGAACAGGCAACCGTCCCTCATGCTGAAGAAGAAAAGTTCGCCCAAGATCGACGAGGCCGTTTCGAGAAGCGTCGATTTCGAAGTCACGATCGCCGACATGGCCAGGCGCAGCGAGAAGCGCGCCTGGCTCGTAGCTGGCTGCGCCACCGTCAGCGCGCTGATCCTTCTCGGCGGGTACTTCTACATGCTGCCGCTGAAAGAGAAAGTGCCCTACGTGGTGCTGGCCGACCCGTATTCCGGCGTCAGCTCCATCGCGCGACTGACCGACGACCTTGTGAATCGCAGGATCACGTCGAGCGAGGCCGTCAATCGCAGCAACATCGCCCATTTCGTGCTGGCCCGGGAATCCTACGATCTGGCCCTGACGAACATGCGGGATTGGCCAACTGTCATGACCATGGCCGCGCCAAACGTCTCGGGCCCCTATCGGGCACTGCATTCGCCTTCCAACCAGTACAGCCCGTACAAGACGTACGGCGCGAACAAGGCCGTCCGCGTCAAGATCCTGAGCATCGTTCTCGTCGGCGGCGGGGTGAACAGCACCCCCAAGGGCGCCACCGTGCGCTTCCAACGCAGTGTGTTCGACAAGGCAAACGGCGGAACCACTCCTCTCGACAGCAAGATCGCAACGATGGAGTTCGTCTACAAGACGAACCTGCAGATGGACGACCAGAGCCGGATCGAGAATCCATTGGGCTTCCAGGTCACGAGCTACCGCGTGGACAGCGACTACGGCGATGCGGTGCCGGTGGAAGTCCCTCAAGCGGCTGCCGCCGGCGACGCCACGGCTACCCAGACGCCGACCGCCGGTACCCCCGCCACGGCGCCAGTCCAGTCCATGGACCCTGACGATATGCCCCCGGCAACTCCCGCAGGCCAGGTTCCGGCCGCAATCCCGGTACAAGGCACTCAGGGGTCACTGCAAAACGGCGCGATCCCACCGTCTCCGCTTCCGCCCGCGCCGGCCTATCCGGCTGGCAATGCGGCCGCGCCCGTTCCAGCACCTACCGCCGCCGCGCCAGCGGTCCATTCCACCGCCCGAAGCGCCGCCAATGGAGGGCGCCGTTGATGAATCGATCCCGCAAGTTGAATGTGCGATGGCTTCTCGGAGCGACCGCTCTGACCCTCGTGCAAGCGTCGTTCGCAGAGACCGCGCAGATCTCCCCGCCGGCCATGCCGGTGGCGACCTCGGCCCTGACCACGTACGAATACGCTGCCGACCGCATCTACCAGGTGCGCACCGGCCTGGGCATCACCACCCAGATCGAGTTGAGTCCCAGCGAAAAGATCCTGGACTACAGCACCGGCTTCAGCAGCGGGTGGGACCTGACCCGCCGCGACAACGTCTTTTACGTGAAGCCGAAGAACATCGACGTCGATACGAACATGATGATTCGCACGGCGACGCACTCCTACATCTTCGAGCTGAAGGTGGTCGCCACCGACTGGAAGACGTTGGAGCAAGCCCGGCGTGCGGGTGTTCAGTACAAGATCGTCTTCAACTACCCCGCCGACACCAGCTTCATGGCGGAGACGAAGAAGGTCGAGGAAGCCCCCATGCTCGACACCGAGCTCGTCAAGGGGCGCGACTACAACTTCGACTACGACTACGCGAAGAAGCGTCGCACCGCGCCTTGGCTCGTACCCATCAATGTGTACGACGACGGCCGGTTCACTTACATCAAGATGCCTGATCTGAAGCAATTCCCGACGGGGAATTTCCCGACGGTCTACATGCGCGAAAAGGAACACGGCGAGGACTCGGTCGTGAATACGACGGTGGAAGGCAACACCATCGTTGTCCACGGCACGTACCCCTACCTGGTTATTCGCCACGACGACAACGTCGTGGGTCTGCGAAGGAACACCAAGAAGTGAGCCCCAACACGCCACATCACCCGGAAGACGAAGCCGGTGCCGGCAACGAGGCACCGCGGGAAAACCATGAGAACCAGCGTGACCCGCTGGCGGGAAACCCGTACGCCTCTCAAGCCCGCCAGCGGGCCCAGCCAGACCTCGACAGCAATGCGCCCCAGCTGACCTCGAGCGACATGCGCCGCATGAACCGACGAGCGTTGGGTCTATTGGCAAGCATCGCCTTGCTTTTGATCATCATCGCGGCATGGGCATTTGGTGGCTTCGGTGGGGAGAAACCCAAACCGAAGCAGCGCGAAGACTGTCTCTTATACACATCT
>NZ_JBNDHZ010000071.1:0-14591 GCF_056755355.1 Luteibacter sp. HAY1-4A | reverse complement strand
AGATGTGTATAAGAGACAGCGCATGATCCGCATGAGGTTGCCCGGCTGGGTCATGTCGTAGATGCGCAGCGGCAGCTTGTTCTCGCGGCACAGGGCGATGGCCGCGGTATCCATGACCTCCAGGCGGCGCTCGATCACCTGGTTGTAGGTGAGATGTTCGTAACGCTCCGCGTTCGGCACCCGCTTCGGGTCTGCCGAATACACGCCGTCGACCTTGGTGGCCTTCAGGAGCAGGTCGGCGCCCACCTCCACCGCGCGCAGGGCGGCGGCGGAATCGGTGGTGAAGAACGGGTTGCCGATGCCGGCGGCAAACAGGGCCACGCGGCCTTTCTCGAGGTGGCGGATGGCCCGGCGGCGGATGAAGTCCTCGCACACCTCGTTGATCTTGATGGCGCTCATGGTGCGTGCTTCGCCGCCGAGCTTTTCGATGGCGTCCTGCATGGCCAGCGCGTTCATCACGGTGGCCAGCATGCCCATGTGGTCGCCGGTGACGCGGTCCATGCCCGCGGCCGCGAGGCCTGCGCCGCGGAAGATGTTGCCGCCGCCGATCACGACGCCGACCTGTACACCGGCTTCGCGGACTTCGAGGATTTCCTTCGCGAGACGTCCGATCACCTTCGGATCGATACCGTAGTCCTCGCTGCCCATGAGGGCTTCACCGGAGAGCTTGAGCAGGATGCGGCGGTGGTTCAGCGGGGTGCTCATAGGGGTTCTCCAGATTGTGTGAGGCAAAACGGGCGTAGTCTAACCTGCGGCGCTTGTTGCAGGAATGTGAAATCGCGCCGCATCTTCGACATTCCTCGTGCGAAAAAAAAAGGCCGCGATCGCTCGCGGCCTTTCTTCGAAGCGGGAGGGCCGGCTTACGCCAGGCCTGCCTGCTTCATCACTTCTTCGGCGAAGTTGTCCTGCACCTTCTCGATGCCTTCGCCCACGGCGAGGCGCTTGACTTCGAGGATCTCGGCACCGGCCTTCTTCAGCGCCTCGCCCACCGTGATATCGGTGTCGATGACGTAGGACTGGCCCACCAGCGTGACGTCGGCGAGGATCTTGTTGACCTTGCCCGAGACGATCTTCTCGAGGATCTCGGCCGGCTTGGCCTTTTCCTTGTCGGTCATCTTCGAAAGCTCGATTTCCTTTTCCTTTTCCAGGAAATCGGCCGGGACGTCCTTCTCGCTGACGAACTTGGGGTTCATCGCGGCGACGTGCATGGCGATGCCCTTGGCCAGCTCTTCCGAGCCGCCCTTGAGCGCCACGAGCACGCCGATGCGGCCGCCGTGCGAGTACGCGCCCAGCACGCCGTCGGTCTGGACGGTGGCGATGCGACGCACGTCGAACTTCTCGCCGATGGTCAGCGTGAGTTCCTTCGCGCCTTCCTCGACCGTGGCGTTGCCGAGCTTCGCACCCTTCAGCGCGTCGATGTCGCTGGCGCCGGCCGAGAGGGCGACGTCGGCGACGTCCTTGGTGAACTTGATGAACTGCTCGTTCTTGGCGGCGAAGTCGGTTTCGCTGTTGACTTCGACCATGACGCCCTTGCCACCGTGGGTGGCGACGGCGACGAGACCTTCGGCGGCGACGCGGTCGGCCTTCTTGTCGGCCTTGGCCATGCCGTTCTTGCGCAGCCATTCCATCGCCGCTTCGATGTCGCCGTTGTTCTCGACGAGTGCCTTCTTGCACTCCATCATGCCGACGCCGGAACGCTCACGCAGGTCCTTGACGAGGCTTGCGGTGATCTCAGCCATGGTAATTCCTCAATGTTTGATGGGCGCCGCGGCAAGGGTGCCGCGGCGCCGGTGAAACGGAAGAGCGGTTACGGGGTGGGGCGCTTACGCGCGGCCACGACCACCGTCACGGCCGCCTTCGCGACGCGGAGCACCCTTCTTGGCCGGGGCGCCACGACGCTCGCCGCGCGGGGCTTCGTCCTTGGCGACCGGGTTGCCTTCCTCGTCCAGCTCCACGAACTCGTTGGCGTCGCCACGGGCGGCGTTCGGAGCGGCGGACTTGCCTTCCAGGATGGAATCGGCGGCGGCGCGGGCGTACAGCTGGATGGCGCGGATGGCGTCGTCGTTACCCGGGATGGCGTAGTCGACGAGGGCCGGGTCGTAGTTGGTGTCGACGACGGCGACGACCGGGATGCCGAGCTTGCGGGCTTCCTGCACGGCGATGTCTTCGTGACCGATGTCCACGATGAAGAGGGCGTCCGGCAGACGGTTCATGTCCTTGATGCCGCCCAGCGAGTTCTGCAGCTTGTCGCGCTCGCGGCGACGGGCCAGCACTTCGTGCTTCACCAGGCGGTCGAACGAACCGTCGGTTTCGGCGGCTTCGAGTTCCTTCAGGCGGGCGACCGACTGCTTCACCGTGCGGAAGTTGGTGAGCATGCCGCCGAGCCAGCGGGCGGTGACGAACGGCTGACCGGCGCGTGCGGCTTCCTCGGCGAGGGCCTCGCGGGCCGAACGCTTGGTGCCGACGAACAGGATGGTGCCGCCCTTCTGGGCCAGGCCCGAGAGGAAGTTCATCGCGTCGGTGAAGAGCGGGAGCGTCTTCTCGAGGTTGATGATGTGGATCTTGCCGCGGGCGCCGAAGATGTACGGAGCCATCTTGGGGTTCCAGTAACGGGTCTGGTGGCCGAAATGGACGCCGGCTTCCAGCATCTCGCGCATGGTGACTTGTGCCATGGAATTACTCCTGGGCGAACCGCCTTGGCGGTTCTATGGGGGTTGGGACCTCCACGCATCCCCGGCTTCGACCCGACCTGTGGACGGGCACCCCGAAGGCGGTGCCGATGCGTGTGTGGCGTTGGAGCGATTGCGCCACGCCGGGGCCAAGGGTGGCGCCGTGCGGTTACAATCGCGCTTCGAATCGCCGCCGTGGCCACCGCTCTGGTGGCTTCGCCGGACAGCAAAACTCGCTAATTGTAGCCTTCAGGCCCGCCCGGCCGCAAGCCGAGGCTGGAATTCCGGACGAGGCGCCGCCACCTTCCGCGGCAGGCCCAATCCCCTGAAGGGCAAAGGAAAAGAGAGAGACCATGGCAGTCGTACCGAAGACCCCCGAAGAAATCCAGGCCATGCGCGAGGCCGGCCGGCTGGCCGCCGAAGTGCTGGCCATGCTGGTGCCGCACGTGAAGCCGGGCGTCACCACCGAGGAACTGGACCAGCTTGCCCACGACCACATCGTGAACGTGCAGAAGGCCATTCCCGCCAACGTGGGGTACCGCGGCTACCCGAAAACCACCTGCACGTCGGTCAACCACGTGATCTGCCACGGTATTCCCAGTCCGAGCAAGGTTCTCAAGGACGGCGACATCGTGAACATCGACGTCACCGTCATCAAGGACGGCTGGCACGGCGACACCAGCCGCATGTACTTCGTGGGTACGCCCAGCGTGCTGGCGAAGCGCCTGGTGGACACCACGTACGAGGCCATGATGAAGGGCATCCAGGCGGTGAAGCCGGGCGCTACGCTGGGCGACGTCGGCGCGGCCATCCAGAAACACGCTGAAGCCGCGGGGTTCTCCGTGGTGCGCGAGTACTGCGGCCACGGCATCGGCAAGGTCTACCACGACGAGCCCCAGGTGCTGCACTACGGCCGTCCGGGCACCGGCCTGGAACTGAAGCCGGGCATGACGTTCACGGTCGAGCCGATGATCAACGCCGGCAAGCCGCAGACGAAGTCCCTGCCGGACGGATGGACCGTGGTCACCAAGGATCACTCGCTATCGGCCCAGTGGGAGCACACCATTGCCGTCACCGAAGACGGCTTCGAGATCCTTACGCCCTGGCCGGACGCCGCCTGAGGGCCTTGTGTGGGAGCCGCTTCAGCGGCGATGGGTGCTCGCGGCGAGCTTGCCTGCTGCCGTGGGATCGCCGGCAAAGCCGGCTCCCACAAAAGCCGGCTCTCACAGAGTTAGGAGGGTTTTGGCTTTGACGCTGCCATCGCTACCGCGCCTTCCCAAGGTAGTGCCCCGCTCGGGCGTGTCGACCGAGGCGCGGCGTTCGCTGCGCCAGCTGTTGGGCGACGTGGATCGTGCGCTGGCGGTCGCGTTCCGGGAAGGCGAGGACGCATCCGCCCTCGCGCGACGCCGCGGCGACATCGTGGAGCGCGTCGTCGTCCACGTATGGCATGCCAGCCTTGGCGATTCGGCCGAAGCGGCCCTGTTCGCGGTGGGTGGTTTCGGCAGGGGACTCCTGTTTCCCCGGTCCGACGTCGACCTGCTGGCGCTGGTCGACGACAACTCGCCGGCCCTCGCACGCGCCCTGGAACACTTCTTCGCCTGCCTGTGGGACATCGGGCTGAAACCCGGGCATGCCGTGCGCACGGTGGAGCAATGCCGCGACCTCGCCATGCGGGATGCCAGCGTCTTCACCAGCCTGCTCGATGCGCGCCGCCTGGTCGGCCAGCCCGCCTTCGGCGAACGCCTGCGCGGCATCCTCGACGATCCCGCCATATGGCCACCGCGCGAGTACCTTGCGGCGCGCCTCGCGGAACGTGACGCCCGCCACGCCCGCTATGACGACACGGCGCAGAACCTCGAACCGAACCTCAAGGATGGCCCAGGCGGCCTGCGCACGCTCGACGCCATTCGCTGGCTCGGCCGCCGCCTGGCGAACGCGCCCGATTTCGACGCGATGGTGGCCGAAGGCCTGCTAGAGCCGGTGGAGGCGGCGCGGCTCACCCGCGCCGAGGAAACGCTGCGGCGCTACCGCTACGCGTTGCACCTGGAGGCCGGACGCGCCGAAGAGCGACTGCTTTTCGATTACCAGCGCGCGCTGGCCGAGCGGCTCGGGTTCGAAGACGAGCACGCGAAGAACCTCGGCGTCGAGCAGTTCATGCAGGGCTATTACCGCGCCGCTACGCAGATCGAACGATCGGGCACGCAGCTGGTGGAACGTTTCGAGGAAATGCTCGACCCGGCGACGGAACCGGTGCCGGTCGGCACCGACTACGTGCGCTACGGTTCGCGTATCGCGCCACGCAATCCTCACCTGTTCGTCAGGCGGCCGTCGTCGTTGGTGGAGATCTTCATCGCTCGCCTGGACGAGCCCGGCATCACCGGTTTCACCGCGGAAACGATGCGGCGCATCCAGCATGCGGTGTCCCAGCACGGCGAATCGCTGGCAGACGATCCGCAGGTGCTGGGCAGCTTCCTCGCCCTGCTTCGTCGCGGTGCGCCGGCCGTGGATGCGTTGTGGCGGATGAACCGGCACGGCCTGCTCGCCGCGATCCTGCCCGCGTTCGGCAAGGTCGTGGGGCGCATGCAATACGACCTGTTCCACGTGTACACGGTGGACGAGCACACCACGCGCGTGTTGCGCACCGTGGCGCGCTTCGCCGATCCAGCCGCGCGGCGCGAATTCCCTATCGCCTGCGAGGTGTGGCCGCACCTGGAGAAACCCGAGCTCCTGCTGCTCGCCGCGCTCTTCCATGACATCGCGAAGGGCCGCGGCGGCGACCACTCCGTGCTCGGCGAAGAAGAAGCGCGCGCATTCTGCACGCGTCTCGGCCTGCCGCCGGAGCAGGTGGAACTGGTGGCCTGGCTGGTGCGCCATCATCTCCTCATGAGCACCACCGCGCAGCGCCAGGACATCACCGATCCGGAAGTGGTGCACCGCTTCGCCGCGGTAGTAGGCGATTGGGAACACCTCGACCATCTCTACCTGCTGACCATCGCGGACATCATCGGCACCAGTCCGAAGTTGTGGAACGCCTGGAAGGACCGTCTTCTCGCCGACCTGTACACGGCCACCCGTTTCGCGTTGCGCAGCGATCTGACGCCACCCGCTCATTCGGCCGTGCGCGTGCGCGAATGCCGCGAGAAGGCCATGGCGGTGCTCGCCGCGGAGCACATGAACGCCGACGACATCGCCAAGGTATGGGCCGAATTTCCCGACACGAGTTTCCTGCGCCACCGGCCCGAGCAGATCGCCTGGCAGACCGCGGCCATCCTTCGCGCCCATGGCGCGACGCCGCTGGTGGAAGTCCATCCGTTCTCGGTGCGCGGCAGCACCGAACTCTTCATCTACACGCCCGACCGCGACGGCCTCTTCGCCACCGTGACGGCAGTGCTCGACCGCCTGCGTTTCTCCGTGATGGAGGCGCGTGTGCTGGTGTCGAACACGGGGAAGGCGCTCGATACCTTCCTCTTGCTGGAATCCGACTCGCAGGCACCGGCCTCGTTGCAGCGTGCCGAGGAACTGCGCGCCCGCATGCGGCACGCGCTGTCCCAATCGGCGGGGCACGGCCCGGCCAAGCGCTCCCTGTCGCGGCACCTTCGCCATTTCCAGATGGCCCCGCGCGTGGAATTCGTGGACGCGGGCGAACGCACACAGCTCGCACTGGTCTGCACCGATCGGCCGGGTCTGCTGGCGGCCGTGGCGCAGGCGCTGGCCGAAGCGGAGGTGCGCGTGCATGATGCGCGCATCGCCACGTTCGGCGAACGTGTCGAGGATTTCTTCCAACTCACCGATCGCAGCAACGCGCCGCTCTCGCCCGAACGCCGGGAGATCCTGCGGGCCTGCCTGCTGCGCCACATCGGTTCCGAAAGCCCCAGGACTTCCGTAAATGCAGATGCAAACGCTTGAATCCATCATCGAAGACGCCTTCGAGCGCCGCGCGGCGCTCACCCAGAACGAGATGGAGGGCGACCTCCGCGAAGCCGTCGAGCAGGTACTGAACCTCCTCGAGTCCGGCGAGCGTCGTGTGGCCGAACCGGACGGAAAGGGCGGCTGGACGGTGAACGCGTGGCTGAAGAAAGCGGTGTTGCTCTATTTCCGCATGAACGGCAATCGCGTGATGGATGGTGGCCCGTCGAGCGCCTTCGACAAGGTGCCCCTGCGCTTCACCCAGGCCGACGCCATCGAATACGCGAACCTCGGTGCGCGTGTGGTGCCGGGCGCCCTCGTGCGCCGGGGCGCGCACATCGCGAAGGACGCCGTGTTGATGCCGAGCTACACCAACATCGGCGCCTACGTGGGCGCTGGCACCATGGTGGACACCTGGGCGACCGTGGGCTCCTGCGCGCAGATCGGTGCCAATGTGCACCTGTCCGGCGGCGTCGGCATCGGCGGTGTGCTCGAGCCGCTCCAGGCGAATCCCACCATCATCGAGGACGGCTGCTTCATCGGCGCACGTTCCGAGGTGGTGGAAGGCGTGGTCGTCGAGAAGGGTTCGGTGATCGGCATGGGCGTTTTCCTCGGCCAGTCCACGCGCATCTACAACCGCGCCACTGGCGAGATCAGCTACGGCCGCGTGCCGGCCGGCAGCGTGGTCGTCTCCGGCAGCCTTCCGGCGAAGGACGGCAGCCATAGCTTGTATGCGGCGGTGATCGTGAAGCAGGTGGACGAGAAGACCCGCTCCAAGACGGGCATCAACGAACTCCTGCGCAGCGGCGACTGAACCATGACGATCACGGTTTACGGGTTGCCTACGTGCGACACCTGCAAGAAGGCGCGTAACTGGCTCACGCGTTTCGACGTGGCCCATGAGTTCGTGGACTACCGCGCGAACCCGGTACCGGCGGCGACGCTGAAGCAATGGGCGGAGAAAGTCGGCGGATGGGAGAAGCTGGTGAACAAGGCTTCCACCACGTGGCGTACCTTGCTGCCGCAACGCAAGGACCCACGCACCGATCCCGAGTGGACCTTGCTGCTCAAGGAATATCCGGCGCTCATCAAGCGGCCGGTAGTGGTGGAAGGCGACGAGGTGTCCGTCGGCTTTACCGACAACGCCTTCAAGAAGCGGTTCGGGAAATGACCGGGCCTGCCGTGTCCGCCGTGCTGGCGCTGACGCGCGATCTCATCAGCCGCCGTTCGGTCACGCCGGACGATGCCGGTTGCCTGCCCATGATCGCGTCGCGACTCGAACACCTCGGCTTCCGTATCGAGCACCTCCGCTTCGGCGACGTCGACAATCTCTGGGCGACCCATGGCACGGAAGGCCCCGTGTTGGCTTTCCTCGGGCATACCGACGTGGTGCCGAGCGGACCGGAAGCTCGCTGGTCGACGCCGCCTTTCGAGCCGACGGAGCGCGACGGACTGCTTTACGGTCGCGGCGCCGCGGACATGAAGGGCTCCGTGGCCGCGATGGTGGTGGCGCTGGAGCGTTTCGTCACGGCGCATCCCGGTCACGCCGGTACCGTCGGCTTGCTGCTGACCAGCGACGAAGAAGGCGTGGCGTTGCACGGCGTACGCGAAGTGGTGGAACACTTCGCTCGGACCGGGCAGCGTATCGACGCCTGCGTGGTGGGCGAGCCTTCTGCCAAGGCCACGCTGGGGGACCTCATCCGCGTGGGCCGTCGGGGTTCGTTGTCCGGCACGCTGACGGTTCGCGGTGTCCAGGGCCACGTGGCCTATCCGGAAAAGGCGACGAATCCGATCCACACCTTCGCCCCGGCACTCGCCGCGCTGGCTGCGGAGCGTTGGGACGAGGGCAACCCGGACTTCCCGCCCACGTCCTTCCAGGTGTCCAACATCAACGCGGGCACCGGCGCGAACAACGTCATTCCCGGCGAGCTCGTCGCGCTGATCAATTTCCGCTTTTCCACGGCGAGCACCGCCGACGGGTTGCGCGAACGCACCGAGACCATCCTCCGTGCGCACGGCGTGGACTTCGGGATCGACTGGCACCTGTCAGGGCACCCGTTCCTCGCCACGCCGGGAGGACGGCTTCGCAAGGTCGTCGTGGACGTCTGCCGCGATCTATGCGGCATCGACCCCGAGCAGAGCACCGGCGGCGGCACGTCGGATGGCCGCTTCATTGCCCCGATGGGTGCCGAGGTGATCGAACTGGGCCCGGTCAATGCCACGATCCACCAGCTAGACGAGCACGTGTCCATCGCGGACCTCGAACGGCTGCCGGATCTCTACGAGGCGATCTGCTTGCGCATGCTTCCCTGAGGGACTACGCGTTCCGAGGCGCAAGCCGATGTCCCATGCCGGGCGCAGCCGCCAAACTCCCTTGCTCGGTATGAGCAATGCAAGGGATTATGTATGGAGAGAGTCAGGCGCAACGCCCTGGCCACGCTGATGGCAGCCGGCTTCTGCCCGCTGGCGTTTGCAACGCAGCACGCAGGAGAGGTGCCGAGGGCCGGCGGGACGCCGGCGCAGGAAAGCGCCGGGTCACTGCTGGCACGGCTCAGGTTGCCCGACCAGGATGCCCTGGTCCGCGCCCTGGCCTCGCCGCAGGCAGATGATTTCAACCGACTGCTGGACGAACTCCGTCAGGTCGCACTGGACGGGCAGCCGAACTTCAGTTCGATTTCGAAGCAGTTGCTGGAGGAGGCGCTACGGCGACATTTTCCAACCTTGCCAACGGACACCGACGTCGAGAAGGTATATGTCACCGCCTTCCGCGAGGCTGCCGACGGTCGCCAGAGCATCGTTGCCTCGCGATCCCTGATCGACGTGTATCGGGAAATCATCCTCCACCCAGCCACGTTCCCTGCGTTCAACCAGACCGAGACGGGCTTCTTCAACGCCGCCGGAACGCTTGCGCCGTCTGCGCGCATTCCCGCAATGGCTGGTGGGGCGGCCCTGGTGAAGATCGAGGCCGTGTTGCAAACCGCACGTGATTTTCGGACGCACTTCCGGCGACGGGTCGACCGGTATTGGAACGAGACATTGCCGGAACGGAAAGCTGCCGGGGATGCCGAGGCGCCCTCGCGGAAAGCATGGCTGGCGCAAACCTTGCGCGATCTGCGCCAGGCCGAAATCGGGTCGATGGTTGGTGACGGCTGGCTGGCGCCCACGGCCGCCACCCTGATGAGCACCCGCACTTCGGTCACCGGTATCGAGGTCCTCAACGAAAATTTCCACAACAAGTTGAGCCTTCCGCCGTCCGTGGCCGTCTCGGAACGATCCTGCGCAAATTTTCCGGAAGGTGACTGCGGCAAGATCCTCCTGCTTTCGGCAGGCCTGCCCACCCGGTTATTCGAAAGCGCCGATGCGCTGCGGTCCTGGCTTGTGGAGGCCGGAGGCAATGGCTCGACGCTTCAGCAGCAGGCAGTTTCAGGCGACCCATGGCGATGGTTGCTCGATCGAGCCGTTGCCCGGGGTGTGACCGACGCGCTTGCTGCGATGACGATGCTCGAAACCTCCACGCTGGCTGTTGCCGATGCCAGTGCGGTTGTCGACCGCCATGGCGATCTGACCGGCGAACTCGACCAGCGGCAAGTGATGGACACCTACAACGCCCGCCTGCGACTCGACCTGCTGATGCCGGACGCAGTGGCAGACGGTTCGCGGGATGGGAAGGCAGCTTGGCGAGCGCAAGCGCGAACCTACCTCCAGAATCTCCGCGCGGCCGGCACCCTGCTGGCCGGACAACCGGACATATTGCGAGATATCACATTACTGGCGCGGAATGCCATGGCCGAAGCCCTGCGAGCACGTGGCGTGAGCGTGACCGATCCCGACGCCATTTCCATCTTCCATTGGAACTTCCACCAGCATCACATGGGTGGCAAGCCACGGCAGTGGCGCGATGAGGACGGCCTGTGGAACAAGGTGGACGAGCAGCTCACCTGGTACACCGGCAGGGAGCTCACCTTGACCGAAGCAGCCCTGGAAAACCTCCCGGCGTCGCCCGGACCCTTGACCCGATACGACGTGGTCGATGGCGACAGGCAACCGATAAGCGATCTGTCGTATGTCGCGGTGGCCGCCATGGTTCGTGAAGCGAATGTCGCCCAACAGTACCTGGATGCGATCGGACGCTTCGAAAACAGCGTGAACCTCGATGCGTTTGCGCTGGGGCTCGGTCATGGAATGATGCTGAACCTCCTGCGTGACGCCGCGCTGCCTGGTTCGGACCTGACGGCCGGCGCGCAGACCTCGATCCTGCATGCCCTGGCCAACCCGGGAGCCGAGACACGGATCGGTGTCCGTCGATTCCAGCTGGCCGGAGCCGGCGTCGGCGGCGGTATCTTGCTTTTCCACACGGGCGGCAACGGCGACGGCGCCCACGTGCTCTATACCCCCGGCGCTCCGGACAATAAGGCCTTCCGTGGTTTTCGAGGGCTCAACGATATTGCCCGGAAGCTCAAGGACGACGAGGCGCTGCGGAACTATGTCGTCGGGGCGATCGTGGCGGGCGAGCGCGCCGAGGCCCGCCGCATCCTGGCCCGGGGTGGTCGAGGTGGCGACGTCGTCACGGTGCCGATTCCGGGAAACTTCCTGGTCGCCACCGCCCGTGCCTTCTTCGAGCAACTGCGCAATGAATCCCGGCACCTGTCTGCCACGACATCGTTCCGGGACCAGCTTACCGTTGCCGATAACGTCAGGGGCGTCATGGACACCGTGAGCATGGTGCTGCCGCTCTCGGGTCTGGTGCAGGGCGGCATGGACATGAACGACGCGATCGAGTGCTTCCTGGCCGGGGAGAAGGGATGCTACGGAAAGCTGGCGACAGCTGGCCTTGCCATCGCCATGGATGCGCTACCGTTGGCCGCCGGCCCTCTCTCGCCGGTTAAGTCGATCGGTAGAGCGACCCGACGCTTCGCCAGCGTCATACAGGGTCCCAAGGGCAGTCGTGCTATTCGGTTTGCCTTGCCTGCCGAAACCTCGTCGCGCCTTGCTTCGTTCGACACGGCTGCTCTACGGCGGTTCGAGGTAAACGGAGTTGACGTCACGACCATGGACTCGCCGTCACGCCATCTCTTCCGCGATGGTACGGGTCAGGAGTATGTCAGGATCGACGACAAGCTCTACAGGAGCCGTGTCAATAGCAAGCCCAATGGGACGAGCGAGCGCGTCATCGTCGGTTCTGCCAATGCAGGCAATACGCGCTCGATCAAACGCTACGGCGACGGGTGGAGCATATTGCCCGAGCCCCGGCTGCTTGGCGGCGCCCCGAGGCAACCTCCGATAACGTGGGGCGAACCACGTTGGGGCGAAGGCCATTTGAAAGGTATCAATCCCGCACCTGCGGGTCGTCGAATCCACGTCCCAATCGACGGCTACGAGACCGATATCCTTTTCGATCTGGACGTCTGCAGATGGCGGATCACCTACGGGACGACGCCAGGTGCGTACGTGGAATACAACGAAGCCGCGAGGCACTGGCAAGTGGCCGTACTTGAGCCCGGCGCGCACGGCGCGCCCGCTCTTCCCCCGCGGCAGGTGAGCAATGAAGAGCGGCTGACCGCGCTTCGGCAGTTAGGAATCAGCAGGGATCCCCTTAGCTGGCCGCGTCCCGTCGAAGGTGTTCGCACCCCGATTCCAAAAGATGTAAACCAGGTATGGTTGGGAAATGCCCACGAGCTGACGACCCGGCGAACCGGTGGCGATTCCGGAGACTTGCTGGTCGAAGCGATCGAAGCGAACGGACGCCTCGCGAAGCAGCGGGGATATCGATCCAGGCTGTACGTGCTCTTGGATGACGAAAGCGCGGCAGCGCTCTGGGACCTTCGTAAAGCCATGCCGGATGTGGAGGTTGTCAACCTGCGATCGGAACCGCTGTTCACCGAGTTCAGGGAGACGAGGTACGCGAAGGCCTTCGAATTCTTCCAGTCGAGCAACCCCTCCCAACGGAACCTGTCAGCTGCCAGCGATATCCTCAGGAATTACATCCTGTACAAGAAAGGGGGACTGTATCTGGATACCGACGACTTGCTTCGTCAGGACTTCGGCCAGATCGCGCTGGCGGCGAGAACGGACGAAGTCCTTACAGGAGTAGTCACCTCCAATCAAACGCTTGGGATGACCGCCGAGTACAACACCAATGCCTTTGCATCCCATCAAGGAAACCAGTTCTTCATCGATCTGCTCGATCAGCAGGCGGACCGTTTCGAACTGCATCGCCATCAACTGAGCGGCCGGCCTCACGAAAACCTCGATAACCTCGATGAGTCCCTGGCATTGGTGCCTTACATGCGGACGGTTTCGAAAACCACCGGGCCAGGCGTCTTCAACGATACTCTACGCCACCATTCCGAAGGACACGCCGCCTTCGCGGACGCCGTGCGGGACTCGGTCGATATCGGCGACCATCCGTGGCTGAGCAGTGTGTGGTCGCTGGGCGGATACTCGCAGAGGACTGTTGCCGAGGACGCCTTCGCGCCACTTAGGAATATCGTCACCATGGGAAACAGCCATTCCTGGCGACAGACGAGGTAATCACTCGCGCCGCAGACGGTATCACTGGCGCTTCGGAAACACCGCTACCATGCCTGCGTAGGGCTTGGTCATGAATGCCGGCGCGCCGACATATCCAGCGCGCGGAGTGAAGGCCTGCGAGATCGTGCCGTCGAGGAACAGCGCGTCCCGGCAGCCGATCTCGTCTCGGAACAGCCGGGCGAAGCTGTGGAAATTGACGGGCGCCCGGCTCACCACGAAAACCACCTCGTGCGGTGTGCGGGCGCAGACGCCGCTGCGCCACTTCATGCTGTCCGAGCCATGTTCGAACTGCGCATTGATCTCCCCGTCGACGACCAGCATGGGACCCGATTGCGTAGCCCAGCGCGGTTTGCGGCCGGCGGCGCGGAAAGCGTCGCTCGTGCGTACTTCCGCGCTGCCGTCGTCGTATATGGCGAAGACGCCATTGGGCAGGAGGGAGAAGTTGCCCGAGCGCGGGTTGCCGTGGGCCAGGTTCAGCGGAACGATGGCCTTGCCGTTCTCGACGTAGAGCCCGAGCGGACGGAAATCGCGGTCGTAGATGCCGGCATTCGTGGCGAAGGCCAGCGGGCGCCCTCTTGCGGCCGTCCATGTCTTCAATGCCTCGATGCCGCCGAACGGCTGCCCGTTGTCGGGATTGCGCCAGTAGAGCTCGATGTCCTGCTCGCGCGTGTCGATGGTGACGGTGAAGTAGGACTGGCTGTCGAAGACGATGTCGTGGCCGTCCACGGCATCGGCACGGCCGGCGCAGCCCGCAAGGAAGGCGATGCTGGTGGCGGCGAGGATGCGGAGCGGAGCTTGTCTGAACGAGCGGGGGAGAATGGGATGGAGCATCCCCCGATGGTGGAGGTGCATGGCCGGCGGCGCAAGCTGCGCTGCGGCGGTTTTCGCCCTCAGGGCGTAAACTCCACGGTTTTTCCTCCCCACCTCCGCCGCCATGCCCTATACGCCCATCGTCGCCACGCTCGGCTACGTCCTGTCGCCGGACGGCAGGCACGTCCTCATGATCCATCGCAATGCCCGCCAGGACGACATGCACCTGGGGAAGTACAACGGACTCGGCGGCAAGATGGAGCCGGGCGAGGACATCGCCGCGTGCATGCGCCGGGAGATCCGGGAGGAAGCAGGCATCGAATGCACCGAGATGAGCCTGCGCGGCACGCTCAACTGGCCCGGCTTCGGCAAGCACGGTGAAGACTGGCTCGGTTTCATCTTCGTCGTGACGAGGTTCGAAGGCACGCCGCTCACGTCGAACCACGAGGGCGCGCTGGAATGGGTGCCGGTGGACAAGCTGGGAACCTTGCCGATGTGGGAAGGCGACCGCCACTTCCTGCCCCTGGTGTTCGACGCCGACCCGCGGCCGTTCCACGGGGTGATGCCGTACAAGGACGGGCGCATGGTGTCCTGGAATGTGACCCGTCTCTAACCCCGCCACCGGTTGGACCACTCTGCTCGGTGGGAGCCGACCCCTGTCTCTTATACACATCT
>NZ_JBNDHZ010000070.1:0-15149 GCF_056755355.1 Luteibacter sp. HAY1-4A | reverse complement strand
GGTCCAGCGCAGCATCGTGCAAGACGAAGGACACATTCATGCGCGAACGAGCGGCGCGCTCCACATCGTTGCGGTAGAAACCATCCGATCCGTCGATGGCCGCATACACCGTGGCCGACTTGCGTGCGTTGCGTTCGCCCATGGCCGCGAGGCCGCCTTCCTGTTCGATCCATTCGAAGGTCAGCCCCGCGAGGTACCAGCCCCAGGTGTTCGGTGTGTTCAGCATCGAGTCGTTCGCGGCCTGCTCCGCATAACGCAGGATCCGTGCGATCGATCGGGGCGGACGCGCCAGCAGGTCGTCGCGAATGATCATCAGCACGAGGCCCGACGGCCCGATGTTCTTTTGCGCGCCCGCGTAGATGAGACCGAAGCGCGACACGTCCAGCGGTGCGCCGAGGATGTTCGACGACATGTCGGCCACGAGGGGTACGCTACCCACCTCCGGAATGTCGTGAAACTCGAGACCGCGGATCGTTTCGTTCGGCGTGTAGTGCACGTACGACGCGTCCGGATTCAAACGCCACCCGGCGCGCGGCGGCAGCGTGAGGAAGTCGGTGGACTCGGACGTGGCCGCAATGCGCGCGTCGACGTGGAAAGCCGCCTCGCTCGCCGCTTTCTTGCTGAACACGCCGGTGACGATGTAGTCGGCCGAACCGCCTTCCGGTGCGAGGTTCATCGGAATCTGCGCAAAGTGCTGCGTTGCGCCGCCCTGGAGGAACAGCACCTTGTAGTTCGCTGGAATGGCAAGCAGACCGCGAAGGCGCTGCTCCGCTGCCGCGGCCAATTCCATGAAGTGCTTGCCGCGGTGGGAAAGCTCCATCACCGACGCCCCGGTGCCGTTCCAGTCGAGCATCTCGGCCTGCGCCCGCTTCAATACGGCTTCCGGCAGCGCCGCGGGACCGGCGCTGAAATTCCACGCTCTGCTCACTTCGTTCTCGCTCTCGGGGAGGTAGCCGCATTATGCCCGCACGCGAACAGCGGCAAGACGCTAGAACTGCACGAACAGGACGGCTGCGATGCCGAGCGCCAGCAACGCGGCGGTGAGGATCAGCCACCAGACATCACCACGCGGTGCTTCCGCTTCCTGCGGCGCCGCTTCGGGCTGCGGTTCGGGAGCCGCCAGGACGGGCTCGGCAGCCCACCCCGGACCTTCGACCACGAAGCGATGGGCCGCGATGCCGATCTGGTCGCCGGGCTGCAACGACGCGCGGACCGTCTTCACACCATTGACGCGGACGGCGTGGCGCGGAGGCACGCGGGAGGCATCGAGCACGAGTTCGCCATCGGCCCATGTGAGGGTGAGCAGCGCGGCGTCGTTGCCGGGAAGCTCGAGCGGCAACGCACCATGCGTGGAGCCCAGTTCCAGGCGGTCGCCGATGGCGACCACGCGCCCCGACAGGGGGCCGGCCACGGGGCGCAGAGCCACCGTGCAGCGCGACTCTGTCGGCGGAACGAATTCCCGCGCGTCGAGGTCGGCGTCGTCGCGCACCAGCATGCGGCAGTCACCCAGCGACAGGCTGTCACCGGGGCGGAGCAACGCGCGTTCGCGCACCGGGCGCGCGTTGACGTACACCCGGCCCGCTTCGGGCGCCACCTCGAGCACCAATCCGCGGCGGTCGCGGTGGATGGTGACGTGGCGACCGGCCACCTGGGCTTCGGACACGACGAGGTCGTTATCCTCCGCGCGGCCGATCGTGAGCATGGGCCGTGACCAGTGGAAATCACCGCGAGCCGAGCTGACGAATTCGATGCGCATGGAGGAACCGGGACGTTGACGACGCGACTTTAGCAGAGTGCGGTATCTGTTTGAACGGAAAGGTCTCCACCGTCGTTCAGTCGACGCCCTGCTAGACTCCGCGCCTTTACCGGAACGAGGGACCCAACCATGGCGAAGATCGACATCCGCCGCCCCCACGGCACGACGGTGGAAAACGCCCGGGCCGTCGTCGAGAAGGTCGCCGCCCGCATGCGCGAGAAGTTCGGCACGGAAGGTACATGGCAGGGCGACACCCTCACTTTCGCGCGCTCCGGCGTGAAAGGGGCGATCGCCGTGTCCGCCTCCGATGTCCACGTCACGGCGGAACTGGGAATGCTCCTGTCGCCGCTGCGGGGCACCATCGAGGACGAGATCCGGAAGAAGCTGGACGAGCAGTTCGGCTGAACACGGCCCCGCGCGGACCCGGCTTGGTGGCCGGGCCCGCTCCTCTGTGGCATACTAAGGGACTTATGCGGCCATTCCGGCCGTTCATGCCGACCCGGGACACATGGCAAAAGACGACGTCATCGAAATGGAAGGTACGGTCCTGGAGACCCTGCCCAACACCATGTTCCGCGTGCAGCTCGAGAACGGGCACGTCATTACCGCCCATATCTCCGGCCGTATGCGCAAGCATTACATCCGCATCCTCACAGGCGACAAGGTGAAGGTCGAAATGACCCCTTACGACCTGACCAAGGGGCGCATCACGTACCGTATGAAGTAAGGCGCAAGGCGCCGGCTTCACGGGACGAAAAAAAAGCCGCGGCTCGCACCGCGGCTTTTTGTTTGTGTGGGAGCCGCTTCAGCGGCGATGGGTGCTCGCGGCAAGCGTGCCCGCCGCCGCGGGATCGCCGGCATAGCCGGCTCCCACAACAGAGCGGAGGTTCCTTACGCCTCCGCCGTCGCCGGCTCCGCCGACTCCGTTTCCACGTGCAGCTCGTCGTCGGCCACCGACAACGTGACCTTGCCGCCTTCCGCCAGCTTGCCGAACAGCAACTCGTCGGCCAGGGCACGCTTCACCTTGTCCTGGATGACGCGGGCCATCGGACGGGCACCCATCTGCGGATCGAAACCGTGCTCGGCCAACCAGCGGCGGGCATCCGGCGTCACGTCGACGCTCACCTTCTTCTCGGCCAGCTGGGCTTCCAGCTCGATCAGGAACTTGTCGACCACGCGCAGGATATGGTCGAAGTCCAGGGCGTTGAACTGGATGACCGCGTCGAGGCGGTTGCGGAACTCCGGCGTGAACATGCGGCGGATGGTCTCCATCGCGTCCAGGGAATGGTTCTGCTTCACGAACCCGATGCCGCGCCGCGACGCCAGCTGTGCGCCGGCATTCGTGGTCATCACGATGATCACGTTCTTGAAGTTCGCCTCGCGCCCGTTCGTATCGGTGAGCACGCCGCGGTCCATGACCTGAAGCAGAATGTTGTAGACGTCCGGATGGGCCTTCTCGATCTCGTCCAGCAGCAGCACGCAATGCGGATGCTTGGTGATCTGCTCGGTGAGCAGGCCACCCTGGTCGAAGCCAACGTAGCCCGGGGGCGCACCGACCAGGCGCGACACCGAATGCGCTTCCATGTACTCGGACATGTCGAAGCGAACCATCTCGATGCCCAATTGCATGGCTAGCTGACGGGTCACTTCCGTCTTGCCGACACCCGTGGGGCCGGCGAGCAGGAAGCTGCCGATGGGCTTGGACGGATCGCCCAGGCCCGAACGCGCCATCTTGATCGACGAGGCGAGGGCCTCGATGGCCGCGTCCTGGCCGAACACCACCATTTTCAGGTTGCGCTCGAGGTTGCGCAGCACGTCGCGATCCGACGCCGAGACCTGCTTGGCGGGAATGCGCGCCATCTTGGCCACGATGTACTCGATTTCGGGCACATCGACCTTCCCGGTGCGCTCGTCCTCGGGCAGCAGCCGCTGCCGTGCGCCGGCCTCGTCGATCACGTCGATGGCCTTGTCCGGCAGCAGGCGGTCGGGGATGTGCTTGACCGAGAGGTCCACGGCCGCGCGCAGGGCTTCACCGGTGTACTCCACCGAGTGGTGCTCTTCGAACCGGCTCTTCAGGCCGCGCAGGATCTCGATGGAATCGGCCACGGTGGGCTCGACCACGTCGATCTTCTGGAAGCGGCGAGCCAGGGCGCGGTCCTTTTCGAACACGCCGCGGAATTCCTGGAACGTGGTGGAACCGATGCAGCGCAGCTCCCCCGACGCAAGCATGGGCTTGATCAGGTTGGAGGCGTCCATGGTGCCGCCCGACGCCGAGCCCGCACCGATGATGGTGTGGATCTCGTCGATGAACAGGATGGCGTTCGGCTGCTTCTTGAGCTGGCCGATCACGGCCTTGAGGCGCTTCTCGAAATCGCCGCGGTATTTGGTGCCCGCGACCAGCGCGCCGAGGTCCAGCGACCAGATAGTGCAGTCTTCCAGCACTTCCGGCACCTGGCCTTCGACGATGCGCTTGGCCAGGCCCTCGGCCAGGGCCGTCTTGCCCACGCCCGCCTCACCCACGTACAGCGGGTTGTTCTTGCGGCGGCGGCAGAGCACCTGGATGGTGCGCTCGACCTCGTCCTGGCGACCGATCAGGGGGTCGATCTTGCCCTGGATGGCCAGTTCGTTCAGGTTCGAGGCGTATTCGCTGAGCGGATTGCCCTTGCCTTCGCCGCCTTCCTCACCGTCGCGCTCGGCGTTCGGGGCAGCTGCGGCTGACTCGTCGCCGATCTTGGCGATACCGTGCGAGATGTAGTTGACGACGTCCAGGCGGGTGATCTCCTGCTGGTGCAGGAAGTACACCGCGTGGGAGTCCTTCTCGCCGAAGATGGCCACGAGCACGTTGGCGCCGGTGACTTCCTTACGGCCCGACGACTGCACGTGGTACACGGCACGCTGGAGCACGCGCTGGAAGCCCAGGGTGGGCTGGGTATCGCGCTCGTCGCCTGCCGGCAGCACCGGCACCGTCTCGGCGACGATCCGCTGCAGGTCCGCGGCCAGGCGCGGCAGGTCCACCCCACAGGCACGCAGGGCGGCCAGGGCGGATGTGTTTTCCGTGAGGGCAAGCAGCAGGTGCTCCACGGTCATGAATTCGTGGCGCTGCTCACGGGCCTGCTTGTAGCAGTGCCCGATGGTGACTTCTAGATCCTTGCTGAACATACGGACCGTCTCCGATAGCTGTGGGCGGCGGGGACCAGCCCCTTGTCAATGCCGCATGAACTCCAGATGGGGGATCGGCTACATCTTTTCCATAGTGCACAACAGCGGGTGCTGATGAGACCGTGAGTACTCGTTGACCTGGGTCACCTTCGTTTCTGCCACCTCCCGGGTGAACACGCCGCAGACGCCCTTCCCCCGCGTATGGACATGGAGCATCACCTGCACCGCCCGCTCCTGGTCCATGCCGAAGAAACTGCGCAGCACCTCGATCACGAAGTCCATCGGCGTGAAGTCGTCGTTCAGCAGGACGACCTGGAACAGCGGCGGCCTTGCCGTTTCCGGCCTGGAGGTTTCGATGGCAAGGCCATGGCCGCGATCGCTTTCCTGTTCGTGTTCGTGTTCTTGGGACATTAATTCGGAGCCTTCGATACGCGATTCGTTTATACACCGGATTCCGGCGCACTTTCGGGTCGCAACCACAAGTGATGGCACAATAGGCCTTTTTCCAGAGCGCTATTCCCTTAAGCCGATGCCGCAGACCATTCCCTCCAGCGGAACCGTGTGGTGCCCCCGGGTCACGGTGGCCTGTGTCATAGCCCGTGGCGACCGTTTCCTCATCGTGGAAGAGGAAGCGCTGGGCCGCCTCGCGTACAACCAGCCCGCCGGACATCTCGACCCGGGCGAGACGCTGCAGGCCGCCGCCGTACGGGAGACACTGGAGGAAACGGGACACCACGTGGCCCTGGATGCATTCCTCGGCGTCTGGCAGTGGACCAGTTCCGAGCATGGCGAACAGGTACTTCGCTTCGCCTTTGCCGGACACGTGCTGTCGCACGATCCGTCCCGGCCCCTCGACAAGGGCATCCACCGCGCCCTCTGGCTGCGCCGGGACGAGGTAGAGGCGCTTGGCGATCGCCTGCGCACGCCACTCGTGCTGCATGCCATCGACACCTGGCTGGACGGGCGGCGACTGCCCCTGGACACCGTGTCCAGCCTGCTTCCGGGCGCACAGTCGTGAAGGTGGTCCTCGGCGTCTCCGGCGGCGTCGATTCCTCGGTCGCGGCCCTCCTGCTCCAGCGGGCGGGGCACGAGGTCGAGGGCATGTTCATGCAGAACTGGGAAGAAGACGACCGCTCCGGCCCCTGCACCACCGACCAGGACCGCAAGGACGCCGTCGCCGTGTGCGGCCGCCTGGGCATCCCCTTCCATGCGCGAAATTTTGCGGGCGAGTACTGGGACGGGGTGTTCGCCTATTTCCTCGCCGAATATGCGGCGGGGCGCACCCCGAATCCCGACGTGCTGTGCAACCGGGAGATCAAGTTCAAGACGTTCCTGGAGCACGCGCAGGCCCTGGGCGCGGAGAAGATCGCCACCGGCCATTATGCGCGGGTGGATTTCCGCGACGGCCGTTACCGCCTGCTGCGCGCCGTCGATGCGGCGAAGGACCAGAGCTACTTCCTTCACGCCCTGGGCCAGCGGCAGTTGGCAGCCACCTTGTTTCCCGTGGGCGAGATCGAAAAGCCACGCGTGCGGGAGATGGCCCGCGAGGCCGCCCTGCCCACGCATGCGAAGAAGGACTCGACCGGCATCTGCTTCATCGGGGAGCGCGACTTCCGCGCGTTCCTCGCGCAGTACCTGCCCGCCAAGCCCGGCGCCATGGTCGATCCCGACGGGCGCACCATCGGAGAACACCAGGGCGTGATGTATTACACGCTGGGCCAGCGCAACGGCCTGGGCATCGGCGGCCGCGCGGACGCTCCGAACGAACCGTGGTATGTGGTGGGCAAGGACGTCCCCACGAATACACTGATCGTGGCGCAGGGCGGCGAAAACCGCTGGCTGCAATCCACTCGCCTCGAAGCCACCGATGTCACCTGGGTCGCCGCGGAACCGCCTGCCCTCGCCTTTCGTTGCACGGCAAAGACACGCTATCGGCAGGCCGACCAGGCGTGCACGGTGGAAGTGCGCGGCGATGTCCTGCACGTTGCCTTCGACGAGCCGCAGCGCGCCGTGACACCCGGCCAGTCGGTGGTGCTTTACGACGGCGAGGCCTGCCTCGGCGGGGCCGTGATCGCCGCCACCGACGCGCCTTATGGCGGACTTGCCGCATGACCCGCAAAGCGCAACATCCCTTCTCTTCCGAGCTCTACGAATGAACGAAGAACGCGTCCTCGCCCTGGCTGGCGTTTTCCAGGGTGCCGCCCTCGCCCAGCAACTGGCCACCGACGGCCGCTGCGACGAGGCGGCGTTCGAGAGCAGCCTTGCCAGCGTGTTCCGCATCGACGCGGATTCGGTGGCTTCCGTGTATGGCGGCGTGTCCGGCGTCCGCCGTGGACTGCGTACGCTGGTGGCGCAGTTCGAGGAACAGACGCGCGACGTCGCGGTGATGCGCATGGCGGTGACGGTGCTGCGCCTCGAGCGCTCGCTGTCGCGCAATCGGCCCCTGCTCGATCGCCTGCGCGAAGGCATCGTGTCCGCGCAGCGCCAGGTCGAGCACTTTGGACTCGAACATCCGAACGTCGCGGCGCGGCTGGCCGAGTTGTACGCGTCCACCCTTTCCACGCTGAAACCACGCGTCATGGTCACCGGCACCCCGGCCTACCTGCAGCAGAAGGGAAACGTGGACAAGGTACGCGCCGCGCTGCTGGCATCCGTGCGCTCGGCGGTGTTGTGGCACCAGCTGGGTGGCAGGCAGTGGCAGTTGCTGATCTATCGCAAGCAATGCGCGATGCTGGCCCGCGGCCTGCTGACCGGCTCCACCCTCGACGACGGCGGCTGAAACGAGCCGCCCTTGTGGGAGCCGGCTATGCCGGCGATCCCGCGGCAGCGGCGCGGTTTGTCGCGAGCACCCATCGCCGCTGAAGCGGCTCCCACACGAAACCTGTTCAGGCTCGCGCGGCGTCGAGGCCCGGGATTTTCTCCGCCAGCGCGCGCAAGAGTTCGCCGAAGCCGGCGAGGTCTTCCCGCCAGGGCGTGGCACTGCGCCAGTAAAGCGAGATGTGCCGCCCCGGCCGCGCGCCCTCCACGGCCGCGAGCACCACGTTCGGAATCGAGCCCAGCCGCTCGTGCGCCAGGATCGGCACCAGTGTGTAGCCACCGCGCAGCGCGACCAGGGTGGCGAGGCTCTCGATGCTGAGGTCCTGGATGCGTTCCGGGCGCGCGGGGCCCGCCATGCCCAGGTCGGACACGCCGCTGCCGTGGCTTTCGGCCATGAGCGTGGCCTCCGCCGCATCCAGCTCGCCCAGCGCGATCGATGCACGCCCGGCCAGCGGATGTGCGGCATGCAGCATCAGTTCGTACGGCTCGAAGAAGAGCGCCGTGGCCTCCAGGCCCGTGACCGTCGTCGCCGGAGGCGCCAGCACGGCGTCGAGTTCGCCCTCGTGCAGCCGGCGCAGAAGACCCCGCGGCTTTCCTTCGGAGATGGTGAGCCGCGCGCCGGGGAAGCGCTGCGGGAACGGCTCGATGAAATGCGGCAGGAGATACGGCCCGAGGGTGGAAGGGACACCCAGCCGCAGTTCGCCGCCGAAGGCGACATCGCCGGCGCGAGCGGCATGTTCGAGATGCTCCGCCGACGCCAGCACGTCTTCGATGTATCCCAGCAGGCGCTGCCCGCTGGCCGTCGGCACCACGCGCCGGCCGCCCCGTTCAAACAGTGGCGCCCCCAGGGCCTGTTCCACCTTCTGCACCTGGTGGGACAGCCCGGAGGGGCTGATGTACATGGCCCGGGCGGCGCTGTTGAAGCTGCCTTCCCGCGCAACGGCCTGCACCAGGGCGAGGTCGCGCAGGGAAACGGACGACAAGGCCATCGAAATCATCGAACGCTGCGTGCCATCAAATGCGTTTGCGCCCACGATCCGCCGCCCTCATCCTTTTCGCGCCCAGAATTCTCGCGGCATTCGCCGCGGACCGGCCATTCTAGCCACAGCCGGTCTCATGGCGGTCGCACTCGAACGGCAGACTGCGCGATAATCGACGCCTTTGGCGGCCCGCAAAGGCCGGCCCGGCCTCCCCAGCTTAAGAACCACGCCAGGAGTACAGCATGAAAGACTCGTTCTCAGTCCGAGACAGTATCGAAGTCAACGGCAAGCGCCACACCATCGCCAGCCTGGCCAAGTTCGGCGACAAGTTCGACATCAAGCGCCTGCCCTACTCCATGAAGATCCTGCTGGAGAACCTGCTCCGCCAGGAAGACGGCGTGAACGTCACCTCGAAGGAAATCGAGGCCGTCGCCAAGTGGGACGCCAAGGCCGAGCCGGACACCGAGATCTCCTTCATGCCCGCCCGCGTGGTCCTGCAGGACTTCACCGGTGTGCCCTGCGTGGTCGACCTGGCGGCCATGCGCGACGCCGTGGTGAAGCTGGGCGGCGACCCGAACAAGATCAACCCGCTGGCCCCCGCCGAACTGGTCATCGACCATTCGGTGCAGGTGGATGCCTTCGGCTCGGAAAGCGCGCTGGAAGAGAACGTCGCCATCGAGTTCGAGCGCAACCAGGAGCGTTACTCGTTCCTGCGCTGGGGCCAGAAGGCCTTCAACAACTTCAAGGTCGTGCCGCCGCGCACGGGTATCGTCCACCAGGTGAACCTGGAGAACCTCGCCCGCGTCGTCTTCACCAACGAAGTGAACGGCGAGTCGTTCGCCTATCCGGATACCGTGTTCGGTACCGACTCGCACACCACCATGATCAATGGCCTCGGCGTGCTGGGCTGGGGCGTGGGCGGCATCGAGGCCGAGGCCGCCATGCTGGGCCAGCCGTCGTCCATGCTCATCCCGCAGGTCGTCGGCTTCCGCCTCACCGGCAAGCTGTCAGAAGGCGTGACCGCCACCGACCTCGTGCTCACCGTCACGCAGATGCTGCGCAAGCTCGGCGTCGTGGGCAAGTTCGTCGAGTTCTTCGGCAGCGGCCTGCAGAACCTGCCGCTGGCCGACCGCGCCACCATCGCCAACATGGCCCCGGAATACGGCGCCACCTGCGGCATCTTCCCGATCGACCAGGAAGCGCTGAACTACATGCGCCTGTCGGGCCGCGAAGAAGGCCAGATCGCCCTGGTCGAAACCTATGCCAAGGCCCAGGGCCTCTGGCACGACGCCAACACGCCGGAGCCGGAATTCACCACCGTGCTCGAACTCGACCTCGCCGACGTCAAGCCGTCGCTGGCCGGCCCGAAGCGTCCGCAGGACCGTGTGCTGCTGGAAGGCGTGAAGCAGAGCTTCCTCGACGCCGTGGGCCCGCTCACCTCCAACCGCAAGCCGAAGAACGGCGACGTCTCCCGCTTCAACAACGAAGGTGGCGCCACGGCCGTCGGCAACGAGGCCAACAAGGTCGACGAAGACGGCGTGCTGGTGGAGAAGGACGGCAAGTCCTTCCGCCTCAACGACGGTTCGGTGGTCATCGCCGCCATCACCTCGTGCACCAACACCTCCAACCCGGCCGTGATGCTCGCCGCCGGCCTCGTGGCGAAGAAGGCCGCGGCGCGCGGCCTCACCTCGAAGCCGTGGGTGAAGCCCTCGCTCGGACCGGGTTCGCTCGTGGTCACCGAGTACCTGAAGAAGACCGGCCTGCTCGAGGAACTCGAGAAGGTGAACTTCTACGTGGTCGGCTATGGCTGCACCACCTGCATCGGCAACTCCGGTCCGCTGCCGGCCGAGATCAGCAAGGGCATTGCCGAGGGCGACCTCGCCGTGGCTTCCGTGCTGTCGGGCAACCGCAACTTCGAAGGCCGCGTGCATCCGGAAGTGAAAATGAACTACCTGGCCTCGCCGCCGCTGGTAGTCGCCTACGCGCTGGCCGGCACGCTCAACATCGACCTGACGAAGGATCCGATCGCCAACGGCAGCGATGGCAAGCCGGTTTACCTGAAGGACATCTGGCCGACCAACCAGGAAGTGTCCGACGCCATCGCCGGCGCCATCAGCCCGCAGATGTTCAAGGACAGCTACGCCGACGTCTTCAAGGGCGACAGCCGCTGGAACGCCATCGCCTCGCCGGACGGCAAGACCTACGCGTGGGACGATTCCACGTACATCAAGAACCCGCCCTACTTCGACGGCATGAGCCCCGAGGCCGGCACCATCGAGGACATTCACGGCGCCCGCGCCATGGGCATCTTCGGCGACTCCATCACCACCGACCACATCTCACCGGCCGGTTCGATCAAGAAGGACAGCCCGGCGGGCCGCTTCCTGATCTCCAAGGGCGTGGAGCCGAAGGACTTCAACTCCTACGGTTCGCGTCGCGGCAACGACGACGTGATGGTGCGCGGCACCTTCGCCAACATCCGCATCAAGAACCTGATGCTGGATGGCGTCGAGGGCGGCTACACGAAGTACATCCCGACCGGCGAGCAGATGGCCATCTACGATGCCGCCATGAAGTACAAGGCGGACGGCACGCCGCTGGTGGTGCTGGCCGGCAAGGAATACGGCACGGGCTCGTCGCGTGACTGGGCGGCCAAGGGCACGCTGCTCCTTGGCGTGAAGGCCGTGATCGCCGAGAGCTTCGAACGCATCCATCGCTCCAACCTGGTCGGCATGGGTGTGCTGCCCTGCCAGTTCATGGATGGCGAGAACGCGCAGACGCTGGGCCTGAAGGGCGACGAAGTGTTCGATATCACCGGCCTGGAAGGCGGCGAGTCGAAGCGTGCCACCGTCACGGCCACGCGTCCCGACGGTTCGGTCAAGAGCTTCACCGTGAAGGTGCTTCTGCTGACCCCGAAGGAGCGCGAGTTCTTCCGCCACGGCGGCATCCTGCAGTATGTGCTTCGCCAGCTGGCGAAGGCGGCCTGATAAGCCCACGAAGAACGCCCCGGGAAACCGGGGCGTTTTTTCTTGAGCGCTTTTTCTGGAAGCCTGCTTTGTGTGGGAGCCGCTTCAGCGGCGATGGGTGCTCGACGCGAGCTTGCCCGCTTCCGCGGGATCGCCGCTGAAGCGGCTCCCACAGGGATCTGCAAGGCTCTCTACAACGCGCGTTTCCAGGTGGCCGTGAAGCAGCGCCATTCGCCATCGTCCTTCCGCCAGCCGGTTTCCACCTCGTAGGCGCCCGCGTTGTCGGGAAGCACGCCTGCCCCGGCGGTGAGCGTGACCGTGAAGGTCGCGATCATCCGGTCGCCACGCCGCTCCACCTCGGTCGGGCCCATCAGCACATGGATCTTTTGACCACGTACCGCATATGCGCGAACGAGGTTGGCCAGCGAACGGCGGTCGAGCGCCCCGGTGTTGCCGTCGAAATCCTCCGTCAGGGCGTCCACCGTACCGCCCGCCCTTCCTGCTTCGGCCGCTTCCGCGGTGGCCGCGATCGCATCGCGCACCCGCGTCTCGTCGGGCGCATGACGACACGCCACGAGACTCGTCAATAGCAGGCAAGACAGCAGTTTTCCCATCGTCCACATTGTCGTTTCACCCATCGCCGGAGCCGCTGCGATGCGGCTTGCCGCTGTACGCACGCGTATGCTCCAATGCCTCGCGACCGCACGACGACCGTGCGCGAGCTACTTTCCTGGAGTCCGTCCGATTCATGAGCATCGAGCGTCCGTGGCTTGACCACTACCCGGCCGGCATTCCAGCCGACATCGACGTCAACGAATACCGCTCCATTGCGGCCGTCCTCGAAGGATCCTTTCAGAAATTTCGTGACCGCCCGGCGTTCGCGAATTTCGGCAAGGTCCTCACCTACGGGCAGATCGACGAACTCTCCCGGGCCTTCGCCGGTTACCTTTCGGGCGAACTCGGCCTGAAGAAGGGCGACCGCCTGGCGATCATGTTGCCGAACCTGCTGCAGTACCCCATCGCGCTGTTCGGCGCTCTGCGGCTCGGCTTGACCGTAGTGAACACGAATCCGCTGTACACCGCGCGAGAACTGCATCACCAACTGGAAGATTCGGGCGCGAAGGCGCTCCTGGTCCTGGACAACTTCGCGGCCACCGCCCAGCACGCACTGGACGGCACCAAGGTTCAGCACGTCATCACCACCGCCGTCGGCGACATGGTGGGCTTCCCGAAGGGCAACATCATCAACTTCGTGGTGAAGAGCATCCGCAAGGAAGTGCCCGCCTTCGACCTGCCCCGCGCCGTGCGCTTCCGCAGCGCGCTGGAACGCGGCAAGGCCCATCCGCTGCCGGCCGTGGACATCGGGCACGACGACATCGCTTTCCTGCAGTACACCGGCGGCACGACGGGCGTGGCCAAGGGCGCCATGCTCACCCACCGCAACATGATCGCGAACATGCTGCAGACGCGTCCCTGGGTCGCGGGCCACGCCACGCCGGGCGACGAAACGATCATCACGGCGCTGCCGCTGTACCACATCTTCTCGCTCACGGTGAATTGCCTCATCTTCACCAGCCTGGGCGGCCTGAACCACCTCATCACCAATCCGCGCGACATGCGTGGCTTCGTCAAGGAACTGAGGAAAACCTCGTTCACCGCCATCACCGGCGTCAACACGCTGTTCAACGGCCTGTTGAACACCCCCGGCTTCGACCAGGTCGACTTCACCCGCCTGCACCTGAGCATGGCGGGCGGCATGGCGCTGCAGCGCAGCGTGGCGGAGCGCTGGAAGAAAGTGACCGGCCACCCGATCATCGAGGGCTACGGCCTTACCGAAACCTCGCCGGTGGCGTTTGCCAACCGCGTCGACATCAAGGACTACACGGGCTCCATCGGCTATCCGATTCCCGGCACCGACGCGCAGATCCGCGACGAGGACGGCAAGGTGCTCCCCGTCGGCGAGGTGGGCGAACTTTGCATCCGTGGCCCGCAGGTGATGAAGGGCTACTGGAGCCAGCCGGAAGAAACCTCGAAGGTGCTCGACGCCGACGGCTGGTTGCGCACCGGCGACCTTGCCCGCATGGATGAGACCGGCCAGGCGTTCATCGTGGATCGCAAGAAGGACATGATCCTGGTGTCCGGCTTCAACGTGTACCCGAACGAGATCGAAGACATCGTCATGCACCACCCCGGCGTGGCCGAGGTCGCGGCCGTGGGCGTCGACGACGAACACTCGGGCGAAGTGGTGAAGATCTTCGTGGTACGCAAGGACCCGTCCCTGACGGTCGAGGCGCTGAAGGAGTATTGCCGGGAGAACCTCACCGGCTACAAGCGTCCCAAGCAGATCGAATTCCGCGACTCCCTGCCGAAATCGAACGTGGGCAAGATCCTTCGCCGCGAACTCCGCGACGAGGAGCGGAAGAAGAAGCAATCAGCCTGACCGCTGTTCCGCTGAGGCGTGCTCCTGTGGGAGCCGCTTCAGCGGCGATCCCGCGGCAGCGGGCAAGCTTGCGGCGAGCACCCATTCGCCGCTGAAGCGGCTCCTACACAAAGCCGTCCGCTAGTCGTCCTTCCAGGCTTCCAGCGTGTCGGCATAGCCACCCAGCAACTCCCACAACGAGGCCTGCTTGTCCTCAGGGATGAGCGTGTACTCCATGCCGATCTGACGCGCGGACACCCGGGCCACCGAGGCCTCGAGGTGGATATGCAGGTCGTGCCCGAAGATCATGTCGAGGATCCAGGTCTGGCCGGGCTCGCCGCGCCAGCCCAGCGGACGGCGCAGGAGCGCCCCCGTGGCCGAGATGTCCACCAGATCGGTAGGGTGCGCTTCGCCGCCCCGGCTCATGAGAACCGCGGTCTGCACCCGCATTCGCGCGTGGCGATAACGGGTATTGGGATCGTCCCTATTATTTGACATCAGCTTCTCCACCCATCCCGATACCTCGTCCTTGCCTGTCGTGATCGGCATGACGCACCTCGCCCACTTACGTTCCGTGTCACAAACGGACACATTAGCGCAGCCTGGATGACGTATGCATATGACTGCTGTCACTCGTTCCCGCGCGTTTTCAGCACACCCGCCCGAACCAGCGCCCCGGCACCGAAGCGCCCGTTGATCAGGTCCTGCACACCGTCGGAAAGCTTGTCCGATACCGGCGCGGCGAACATGTCCTGCTGCTCGTCGCCGTGCCTGGCGTCGAAACCCGACAGCGTCACCCCCAACAATCGCAATCTCGGCCGGGGATGCTGGTTCCACCAGACCTGAAGCAAGCGCCGTGCCACGGCGTAGATATCGGGCGTCGCGTTGCCGGGAACGGGCAACTGGGCCTGCCGGCTGTGGGTGGTGAACGGGGGCTCGCGCAGCTTCACGGACACCGTCCGGGCGCTCACGCCGCGGGACCGGGCCCGGGCCCCCACTTTTTCGCACTGCCGCAGCAGCCAGGCTTCGGCAATGGGCAGTTCCTCCAGGTC
>NZ_JBNDHZ010000069.1:0-16323 GCF_056755355.1 Luteibacter sp. HAY1-4A | reverse complement strand
GCCGAATCCACCCCAGCCGCCGCCGCCGATCGAGCGGCCCGCACCAAGGGGAATGGCCATGAACAGCGCACCGGCGATGAGACCGACGACACCACCCAGGATGGAGTGCAGGAACAGCCAGCCGATGCCGCCGGCGACGGCGCCGCCCAACGGCATGCGCAAGCCCAGCGGAGCCCGGCCCAGGATGCCGCGCAGGAAGATCGCGCCGAAAATAAGGGGCACCAGCAGGTGCCCGCCGCCGCGGCGCTCGTGGCTTTCATCGGGCGCGACCGGTGGCGGCAGTGCCTCGCCCTGCACGATCTGGGTGATCGCGTTCAGGGCTTCGGTGATGCCGCCGTAGTAGTCGTTCGTCCGCAGCTTGGGCGCCATGTATTCGCGGATGATCCGCGAGGCGATGGCGTCTGGAATCGCGCCTTCCAGGCCATAGCCCACCTCGATGCGCACGCGACGGTCGTTCTTGGCAAGGAGCAGCAGCAATCCGTCGTCGGGGCCTTCGCGGCCGACCTTGTTCGTCTCGGCCACCTTGAGCGAATAGCTTTCCAGGTCGTCGGGCTGGGTGGTCGGCACCATGAGCACGACGATCTGTGCGCCCTTCGCCTTCTCCAGGTCGACCAGGCGGGCATCCAACTGCGCCACCTGCTCGCTGCTCAGCGTGCCGGTGAGGTCGGTGACATGGCGCGTCAGCTTCGGCACGTCCACGTCGGCTCGTGCCACCAGGGGCGGCACGAGCAAGGCGACGGCGAGGAGCAGCGCTGTCGCGAATCCGCGCATCAGCGGCCGGCCGTGGAAGCCGGTGCCGGAGTGGAACCGAAGTCGACGGTCGGGGCCGTGGAAATCGCCTTCTCGTTCTCGACGCTGAAGTTCGGCTTCACCTTGTAGCCCATGACCTTGGCCGTGAGGTTGTTCGGGAACGAGCGGATCAGCGTGTTGTAGCTCTGCACCGACGCCACATAGCGGTTGCGGGCGACGGTGATGCGGTTCTCGGTGCCTTCGAGCTGGGCCTGGAGGTCTCGGAACGAACCGTCGGCCTTGAGCTGGGGATAGTTCTCGCTGACCACCATCAGGCGGGACAGCGCGCTGGTCAGCTGGCCCTGGGCGGCCTGGAACTTGGCCAGGGCTTCCGGATCGTTGAGCAATTCCGGAGTGATCTGCGTCTGGCCCACGCGGGCACGGGCATTCGTGACCTCGGTGAGCACCCGCTCTTCGTGCTGCGCGTAGCCTTTTACGGTGTTGACCAGGTTCGGCACCAGGTCGGCGCGGCGCTGGTACTGGTTCAGCACTTCGGACCAGGCGGCCTTTACGGCCTCGTCCTCACGCTGGATGGCGTTGTAACCGCAGCCCGACAGGAAGGCGGCGAGCAGGGCGAGGGCAAAAGTGCGGACGAGTGTCTTCATGGCGGCGGGTTCCGTGGAGTGTGCCGCAACAACTTACCTTAAAGCGGCGGGAAACGGATCGGGCGGCTTTCGACGAGGATCGATGAGTCCTGTGGGAGCCGGCTGCGCCGGCGATCCCGCGGCCAGCGGGCAAGCTCGCCGCGAGCACCCATCGCCGCTGAAGCGGCTCCCACAATGCGGCCGGCGCGTGGTTATCCGGCCAGAAAGCGCGGCAGGAGGATCAGGGCCCAGCTGACCACCACCATCACCATGAGCAGGAAGACGGCCGCGGAGCCCATGTCCTTGGCCCGGCCCGCCAGCTCGTGGAACTCCGGGCTGACCTTGTCCACGACGGCCTCGATGGCCGAATTCAGCAATTCCGCCGACAGGACCAGAACCGGGAACGTGATCAGCACGATTTTCTCGATCGGGCCGTTGCCCAGCCACAGGCCGAGGGGCACGACCACCACGGCAAGCAGCACCTCGAGCCGGAACGAGGCCTCGTGTCGGAAACAAGCCTTGAGGCCCTGCATGGACCAGAGGAAGGCCGCGTAGATCTGCCTGGGGCCGCGCCGCTCGGTGGATGCCATGTCGCTCAGGCCGCCCGCGCCGGTACCGGACCGGCGGAATGGTGACGGGTGGATAAGTTGCGCTGCGGCATCGGGGCGGTATCGGGAGGTCGTTAACGGCCCGGTATGATGCCACAGGCCGCCTTCCCTCCGGCTTAGGGCCGCCAACGCGGCGAATCGCCGCGCCCCTCTGGCGCTGCAACACAACCGGGCGGACCATTTGTATTACGCTTGAACGGTTGTGACTCCGTTCAGGGTCACGGCGACGGGAGCAGGGCCACCGGTCCTCTCGCTGTTTCCAACGCGACCGGAAAATACATGGCAATTCAGAACCCGCCCATTTCACAGACCAAGTCCTTCAGCACGGTCTTCCTCATCGAAATGTGGGAGCGCTTCGGCTTCTACGGCATGCAGGTGCTGATGGTCACCTACATGGTGAAGAAGCTCGGATTTGCCGACGTCGACGCCAACCTCGTCTGGGGCGCTGCTTCTGCCCTGATCTACGCCACCCCCGCCATCGGCGGCTGGATCGGCGACAAATTCCTTGGTTCGCGCCGCACCATGCTCAGCGGCGCCGTCGTGTTGATGTTGGGCTATGCCCTGCTCTGGATTCCCACCAACAACGCCTACGCCCTCTATCTCGCACTCGGCGTGATCATCCTGGGCAACGGCCTGTTCAAGCCGAACGCCGGCAACCTCGTGCGCAAGATCTACGAGGGCGACGAGGTCAAGATCGACAGCGCCTTCACCATCTACTACATGGCGGTGAACGTCGGCTCGACGATCTCGATGCTGCTCACCCCGTGGATCCGCGATTACGTGGGCGAGCACTACGGCGACGCGCTGGGCTGGCACACGGCCTTCGGCGTCTGCTCCATCGGCCTCATTCTCGGTCTCATCAATTACTACTTCATGCGCCGCACGCTGGCGCACATCGGTTCGGAACCGGACAACCATCCGCCGAAAGCGAAGAACATCCTTGGCGTGATCGCCGGCGGCATCGTCATCATCGCCGTGTCCGCCTACATCCTGCAGAACCAGAGCGTGGCCCAGCTTTGCGTCTACGCCGCGGGCATCGTCATCCTCGGCATCTTCGTGCACCTCATCCGTTCCAGCGAGCCTGGCGAACGCGCCGGCCTCATCGCGGCGCTGGTGCTCACGATCCAGACGATCTTCTTCTTCATCTTCTACCAGCAGATGTCGACCTCGCTGAACCTGTTCGCCCAGCGCAACGTCGACCTCTCGTTCGGCATCTTCGGCTTCGAGATCTTCCGCTGGATTCCCGAGCAGTTCCAGTCGCTCAATGCCATCTGGATCGTAATCCTCTCGCCGATCCTGGTCTGGATCTACAACTCGCTCGGCCGGCATGGCAAGGACTTCCCTGTCGCCGCCAAGTTCGCCCTCGGTTTCGCCGCCGTGGCCGCCGGCTTCTTCATGTATGGCCTGGGCGCCACCACCGCTGTCAACGGCGCGATCTCGTCCTGGTACATGGTGTGGGGCTACGGCCTCTACTCGCTCGGCGAAGTGCTGGTGAGCGGCCTGGGCCTGGCCATGATCGCGCGCTACGTGCCGGCGCGCATGGGTGGCTTCATGATGGGCGCCTACTACGTGGCTTCGGGCGTGGCTCAGTACATGGGCAGCGTGGTGGCGAACTACGCCGCCATTCCGGACAACATCACTGATCCGCTGCAGTCGCTGGCGATCTACACCAGCCTGTTCAACAAGCTCGGCTTCGTGGGCATAGGTTGCACAGTCATCGCCGTGGCGATGCTGCCGCTGATGAAGAAGCTTTCCGCCAACCATGCGCTGTCGATGTTGCCGCCGATACCGCCGGTGCACAACGAAGACCTGTGACACGGCGGAGGGCCGCGCCGCGCGGCGCGCCCCTCCTGCCAGGAAGAGACCACCGTGAGCGACCACCTGCATACGCCATCGTCCCGCTCCGGTCCCTTCGCTCTCGCGCGCACCCTCGCCTGGCTGCGCCTTTGCGCCATCGCCGGACAGAGCGTGGCGATCCTATCCTGCGTCACGCTGCTGAAGCTCGATGTCCCGCTGCTGCCCCTCATGCTCGGCGTGTGCGTGCTGGCGGTATTCGCAGCCGCGGCCTCCTTCCGCCTGGGCATGCCGTGGAAGGTGGGCGAAGGCGAGGCCATCGTGCATATCGCCGCGGACACGCTGGTGCTGGGCTACCTGCTCTATTTCACTGGCGGCGCGGCCAACCCGTTCGTCACGCTGCTACTGGTGCCCATCGCCCTCTCGGCAGCGGCGCTGTCGGTGGCCGGCGTGTCGCTCGTGGCGATCCTCACCGGGGTCGCCTACGTACTGCTGGTGCCGTACCACCTGCCGCTGCCGACATTGGGCGACAAGGGCCAGGATTTTGACCTCTATGTCGCGGGCATGGGGGTCAACTTCGTCATCATGGCGATCCTCCTCGGCGTCTTCATAAGCAACCTGGCCAAGGCCATCCGCACCCAGCAAGTCGAGGTGCAGCGCGTGCGCGAACGCGCGCTGCGCGACGAAGGCATCCTGGCCATCGCCACGCAGGCGGCCGGCGCCGCGCACGAGTTGAACACGCCGCTGTCCACCATGCGCACGCTGCTGCCGGAGATCCGCCGCGAGCACGCGGCGGACAACGCGCTGGGCGAGGATCTCGACCTGCTCGACGGCCAGGTGGAGCGCTGCCGCACGATCCTGCGCGAGATGGTTGCCTTCGGCCAGGCGCAGCTTTCGCAGGTGCCGGAGCGCCTCACGCTGGATCAATTCGTACACGTGTGCCTCGAGCGCTTCCAGCTGCTGCGGCCCGAGGCGGACGTGACGGTAACGCTCGAGCCGGGCGCCGGGCGCATCGCGCTGCGGTCGCCGCCGGGACTGCGTCATGCGCTCATCAACCTGCTCAACAACGCGGCCGACGCGTCCGCCTTGAACGAAAGCACGGTGGTGCACCTGCGCATCGGTGTGGTGGAGCACTGGCTGGAACTCACGGTCAGCGACGAAGGTCCGGGCTTCGACGAGTTCGACGAACTCGGCACGCTCGGACTGTCGCAGAAGGCCACCGGGCTCGGCCTGGGCCTCGCACTGGCCGAGGCGACGGCCGAACGACTGGACGGCGAACTCGCCGCGAGCAATACCGGGCACGGTGCCGAGATGCGCCTGCGCTTGCCCCTCAGGGTCATTGGAGACCATGCATGAACGACCTCGTTCCTCCCTCGGGCCGTCCCCTGTTGATCGTCGATGACGATGCCACCTTCGCCCGCGTCCTTGGCCGTGCGCTCACCTCCCGCGGCTTCGAGGTCATCAGCAGCGACAACGCCGACGACGCACGCGCACTGGCACGCCGGCACCAGCCGCGCTATTGCGTGCTCGACCTCAAGCTCGGCGACGAGAACGGCTTGCGCCTGATACCGGAGCTCCAGGCCCTCGTTCCCGACATGCGCGTGCTCCTGCTGACCGGCTATGCCTCCATCGCCACCGCCGTGGAAGCGATCAAGCGTGGTGCGCACGATTACCTCGCCAAACCCGTCGACGCCGATGCCGTGGTCCGTGCCCTGCTCGACGGCGACAGCGGCCCGGGCGACCTCGACGACCTCGTGGATGCGCCGGACGCCCCCCTGCCCTTGCGCCGGCTGGAGTGGGAACACATCCAGCGCGTGCTCACCGAATGCGAAGGCAACATCTCGGAAACCGCGCGCCGCCTTGGCATGCATCGCCGTACCTTGCAGCGCAAGCTGAGCAAGCATCCCGTGCGCGAAAGGCCCGACGAACGATGATCCTGCCGAAGCCATACCTCTTCGTCGCCCTGCTCGCCGCGGCGGGCGGCGCGCAAGCCCACGACGGCATGTCCGGCATGGCGATGGGACACGAAGCACCGCTCGGCTTCGACGCGGCCATGGACGCACAGGGGCACCTGTGGGTGGTGGACACCGTGGGCGAGCACGTGCGCGCGCGGCGGTCGGACGACATGGGCCGCACCTTTGCGACCTCCACCATCGTCAACCCCGTGGGCGAACCGCTTTACGCCGAAGGCGAGAACCGGCCGAAAATCGCCCTGGGTCCCAAGGGCGAGCTATATGTCAGCTGGTCGCAGCCGCGCAAGCTGCCGTGGACCGGATTCGTCCGCTTCTCTCGTTCGCTCGACGGCGGCACGCATTTCGACGCACCGAAGACGGTGCACCGGGACACGGCGGAAATCACCCATCGGTTCGACTCCCTTGCTGTCGACGGCAAGGGCAACGTCGTGGTGGCGTGGATAGACAAGCGCGACGTGGAGGCGGCGAAGGCCAAGGGCACCCCGTATCTAGGCGCGGCCACGTACTACAGCTGGTCGACCGACCGCGGGGCTACCTTTGCACCCGAACGCAAGATCGTCGACCAGAGCTGCGAATGCTGCCGCATCGCACTCGCCCGCGCGCCCGATGGCAGCATCGATGCGTTCTTCCGTGCGATCTACGGCGACAACATCCGCGATCACGCCTATGCGACGTTGCCCTTCGGCAAGGACTCGCCGAACGTACAGCGCGCAACATACACCCAGTGGCACATCGAGGGCTGCCCTCATCACGGCCCCTCGCTTGCGATCGACGGAACGGGCACACGGCACGCCGTGTGGTTCAGCGCGGCGGAAGGCAAGGCCACTGTGTGGTACGGGCAGCTCCGGCCGGGCCGCGAACCGACGCACATGGCCGCCGTGGCTGGCGCCGGCGCCGCACATGCGGACCTCGCCGTGAACGGCAAACACGTGTGGATCGCCTATCACCAGGTGTCCGCCAAGGGATTAGACCTCATGCTGCGGGAGTCGACCGACGGCGGAGCGACGTTCGGCGACCCTCGCGCCATCGCGCACACCGATGGCGCGTCGGGCTGGCCGAAGCTGGTGGTGTGGGGTCATCGGGCGTTCGTGGCGTGGAACCCCGCAGGGCAGTTCCGTCTCGTACCCACGGAGGCTTTGTGATGAGGCCGCTCGCGCTCGTCATGGGCTTCGCACTCGCGGCCTGGGCAACGATCGCCCTCGCGGCGGCGCCGGCGCCGCTGGGCACTTCGGACGTAGGCAGCCTGCTGGCGCAGCCTGCGAAAGGCGTCAAAGTGATCGCGATATGGTCGCTCGACTGCGCCTATTGCGAAGAGAACCTGTCCGCCCTGCTCGCTTACCAGCGCGCGCACGCCGATGTCGACCTGGTTTTCGTCGCCACCGATTCGGTGGATCATGCCGGCGCGCTGGAGGCTCGGCTGAAGGCCGCGAAACTGGACGCCGTACCGTCTCGAGCCTACGCGGAGGCGGCGCCCGACCGCCTCAATTTCCTCATGGACCAGACCTGGGGTGGCGAAACACCGCGCACGCTGGTGATCAAGGCGGATGGCACGCGACGGGCGGCGAGCGGTGCGTTGGACGCCGTCCGCATCGCGAAACTGCTGCGCTGAGGCGCTGTCGCCTCAGGCTTCCACCGGCTGAGGATGCGGGAAGCGCACGCTCGCGATACGGTTGGCGCCCGGCAGCGAGCGCAGCTCCAGCGGCCACTGGAAGCGATCGGACAGGCGGCGCGCGATAGCCAGGTCGAAACCGTGGCGGTCGACGGCCGCATGTCGCCGACTGCCCGGTTCCGGCACATCGAGCGCCGGGTTGATCACGCTGACGCTGCCGGGCATCACGGTGACGACGATGGTGCCCTGGTCCGTCTGCTGCAGGGCATGCCGGATCAACTGTCCACAAAGCACCGCGAACACGCGCGGCGACGCGTGCAACGCGAAACTCGCAGGTTCGTCGAGCACCAGTTCCACCGGACGTCCCGCAATGAGTTCCCGGGCGTAGTCCACTTCCTGGCGCAGCACCGTGTTGACCACGAAATCCTCCTCCGCCAGGCCCTGGTCGGACTCGCGCGAGAGGATGAGGAAGGCCTCGACCAGCGACTCGAGTTCGCGCGTCGAACGGCGGATGCGCTCCAGCGACCGGTAACCGACGTCCGAGAGCTCCGCCTCGTCGGCAAGCATGTCCGAGGACATCTTGATGACGGTGAGCGGGCTCCTGAGTTCGTGGCTGGCATCGCGGGTGAAGTTGCGCTCGCGCTCGCCATAGCCCTCGAGGCGGCTGGCCAGCCCGTGCAACCCGCGAATCAGCGACGACACGTCGTTGTCCGAACGCCTTCCACCCTCGCGATCCAGGCTGGCCATGTCCGGCTTCTCGGGGTCCCAGGCGTCCAGCAGGCGGGCGAGGGCCGCCACGGGAATCCATTCGCGCGACACGGCGAGCCAGGCGAGACTGCCCGAGCAAAGCATGATCGCGATCGCCGCGCCGATGGGCGCGACGTTGTTCGCGGCCATCAACGACGCGGTGATCATCACGATCGTCTGCAGTGCGAACACAACGGCGATGCGCACGCGGAACGATCCGCGGCGGCGCCGTTTACCCTGCGAAGACCTGCCTTCCATCTATCGGACCCGATGCTGCTCCCGCTTCATGCCGTCTGCGATGCGGCGACTTCGGAGTCGAGGTCCGCCAGGCGGTATCCAGCGGAGTGGATGGTGTGCAGCAGGGGACGATCGAACGGCTTGTCGATCACGCGGCGCAGGTTGTAAAGGTGCGAGCGCAACGTGTCCGAATCCGGAAGCGTGTCGCCCCAGATCTCGCGTTCGATATCGCGGCGGCTCACGACCCGCGGCGACTCGCGCATGAGGATGGCAAGCAGCTTCAGGCCGATCGGCGACACCGTGAGTTCCTGCCCCCCGCGGGTCAGGCGCAGCGTAGCCGTGTCGAGGGTCATGTCCCCGACGTTGAGTACTTCCGAGGAAACCTGGCGGCGATCGCGGCGGATCAACGCGCGCAGGCGGGCCTCCAGTTCGCGTACCTCGAACGGCTTGACGAGGTAGTCGTCGGCACCGGCTTCCAGGCCCACGAGCTTGTCTTCCAGGGTGTCCCGTGCGGTAAGCATGAGTACCGGCGTGGACTTCTTCCCGTCCTTGCGCAGCTTCCGGCAGACATCCAGGCCGTCCATGCCGGGCAGCATGAGGTCGAGGACGATGACGTCGTAGCTGTTCGAAACGGCGAGATGCAGGCCACTGACGCCGTCGGCGGCGTAATCCACCGAATAGCCCCGGCGCTCCAGGAATTCGCCGACCATCTCGGCGATCTGGCGATTGTCCTCGACGAGAAGGATCAGTCCAGCCTGTTCGTCGCGTGTGCTCATCTGCTCCACTCCTCTGGTGATTCACAAATGTGAAGAGTTAACGGCCGGGCCGGTGAGAGCAACGTGAAGACCGAAAACAGGATTCATTGTGCGGACGAGTACGTGGACGAAGCGTCGTTTAATGCAGCATCGGGCTAAGCGCTTTCCACACGTTGTCCGCTACACGCGGTTCACCTTTCGCCGTCGGATGCAGGCCGTCGTCCTGCATCAATGCGGGATCGAGGGCCACTCCATCGAGCAGGAACGGCACGAGGGAGGCCCCGTGTTTCTGCGCGGCATCGGCGTATACCTTGCGCAAGCCGTCGCGGTACTGCGGCCCGTAGTTCACCGGCAATTCGATGCCCAGCAGAAGCACCTTGGCCCCCGCGGCCTTCGCCGCCTCGATCATGGCGTCGAGGTTCGCGGCCAACTGGGGCAATGGCAGGCCCTGGAGGCCGTCGTTGGCGCCCAGTTCGATCACGACGACGCCCGGCCGCTGCTTCGCCAGCAGGGCCGGCAGGCGGTTCTTGCCGCTCAGGGAGGTTTCCCCGCTAATGCTGGCATTGACCATCGTCCATGGCGTCGCCATCTTCGAGGTGCGCGCGTCCAGCAAACGCACCCAGCCGGCCTCCACCGGAATGTTGTGCGCCGCCGACAACGAGTCCCCGAGCACCAGCACCTTGCGCGGCGCATCCGCCGCGGAGGCGATGGCGCACCAGACGAACAGCAACAGGACCAGGCAACGACGCATGAGCGATTCCAGTGTTCTTCTCGAAGTGGCGGATGTTAGCAAGTCGGTTTTCGGGCCGGAGGGACAGCTGGACATCCTGTCCGGGGTGAACCTGCGGGTGGCGGCCGGGGAAAGCTTCGCCATCGTCGGCGCCTCCGGCTCGGGCAAGACCACCCTCCTGGGACTGCTCGCCGGGCTGGACGTTCCCACGGCCGGCAGCATCCGCCTCGACGGGCAGGCGCTGGAACGCATGGACGAAGAAGCCCGGGCCGCGATCCGGCGCCGTCTGGTCGGCTTCGTGTTCCAGTCCTTCCATCTCCTCCCGGCGCTCACGGCGGAGGAAAACGTGATGCTGCCCATGGAACTCGAGGGCGACGACACGGCACGGGAGCGGGCGCATGCGGCCCTCGATGCGGTGGGCCTGGGGGCCCGCCGAAGGCACTACCCCGCCCAGCTGTCGGGCGGCGAACAGCAGCGCGTGGCGCTGGCACGGGCCTTCGTGCACCGCCCGCGCATCCTCTTCGCCGACGAGCCCACCGGCAACCTGGACCAGCACACCGGCGAGCACGTGGGCGACCTGCTCTTCGAGATGAACCGCCAGCACGCGACCACGCTCATCCTCGTCACCCACGACGCCCGCCTGGCGGCGCGTTGCGCCCGGTCGGCCGAGCTGCACGAAGGCCGCCTCGGGGTGCCGGCGTGAACGTCGCCCGGCTCGCCCTCCGCACGCTGCGCCGCGAATGGCACCTGGTCGAACTGCGCACCCTGGCGGCCTCGCTGGTGCTCGCGGTGATCGCGCTCGGCGTGGTCGCCACCCTCTCCACGCGCATCGAACGCGGCATCCTCGCCAGCGCAGCCGAACTGATCGGCGGCGACCTCGGCGTGAGCGCGCCCGCACCACTGCCCGAGCCGATGCTGCGCTCCGCGCAGGCCGACGGGCTGACCGCCACGCGGGGCGCCGCCTTCCGCAGCGTCGCCTTCGTGGGCGAGCACAGCCAGTTGCTCGACGTGCTCGCCACCGACGGCGTCTATCCGCTGCGAGGCACGCTGGAGATCCGCGGTGCGGACGGCCGCGACCGTGTCGCGCATGGTCCGCCGCGTGGGCAGGTTTTCCTCGACCATCGCGCCATGGTGGGTCTGGGAGTACATGCCGGGCAGACGATCCAGATCGGCGGGCGCGACCTCGTCGTGGCCGCCGAACTCCTGCGCCAGCCCGACGGCGGCGAACTGTTCGCGCTCGCACCGCGCGCCTTGATGAACCTCGACGACGCCAACGACGCCGGGTTGCTGTCCGTCGGCAGCCGCGCGCGCCACCGCCTGCTGGTTTCCGGTCCGCCGGCCGCGGTCGCCGCGTGGCGCGGGTACCTCGAAGGCAGCGACCTGCCCGCGGGCACAGACCTCATCACGCCGGAAAAGATGCAGGAACGCATGCGCACGGCGTTCGATCGCGCCAGCGCGTTCCTGCGCCTCACCGCGCTGCTCTCCGCCTTGCTGGCCGGTGTCGCCATCGCGCTGGCTGCGGCACGCTATGCGCGCCGCAAGGCTGGCGAAGTCGCACTTCTGCGCGCACTCGGTACGCCGCGTCGCCGCGTGGCGGCCTTGCTGGTGACCACGCTCGCCGCACTGGCCCTGCCCGCCGCGGCGCTGGGCATGGCCATCGCCCTGGGCCTGGCCCAAGGTGCGTGGTACTTCGCGCGCCAGTTGTTCGACAATATTCCCACTACGCTGCCGCTCGGCCCGGCGTTCGCCGCGGCGGCGATGGGCCTGGCGGTACTTGCCGGCTTCGCGCTGCCGCCGCTCGTGCGCCTCGCCGAGGTGCCACCGGTCGCCGTCTTCCGCGAATCCATGCAACGGCGTGTGCGCCGTTTCGACGCCCTCTACCTCGTGCCGCTCGTCACCGCCGTGCTACTGGTGTGGGTGCAGAGCGACTCCGCGAAGCTCGCGGGCATCCTCGCCGCCACCCTTGCCGGCGTGGCCGCCGTGGCCGCGCTGCTTTCCGCGCTGCTGCTGGTCATCGCGCGCCGCGTGGCGCCGGGCGCGCACCCGGCGCTCCGGCTCGGACTCGCGGCACTCGCCCGCCGCCGCGGCCTCTCGCTCGTGCAGGCGACCGCACTCTCGCTTGGCCTGTGCGCCCTCCTCCTGCTGGCCGTGATCGCACCATCCCTGCTCGAAGGCTGGCGGCGCGAACTGCCGGCCGACACACCGAACTGGTTCGCACTGAACCTCCAGGACGACCAGCGCGACGCATTCACCCGCGCACTCGGCGACATGGGCGCGACACGCACGAACATGATGCCCCTTGCCGTCGGCAAGCTCACCGCGATCAACGGGAAGTCCATCGACAGCATCGCCTTCGCCAACGAAGACGCAAAGGATTCGGCGGATCGCCAGCTGCGCTTGTCATGGGCCGCGGAGCTGCCGCCTTCGAACCAGGTAGTGGAAGGCACCTGGGCCGGGCCTTCGCCGTCCCAGGCGGAAGTGTCCGTCGACACGTCGTGGCGAGACCGGTACCAATTGAAGATCGGCGACACGCTGAGCTTCGAAGTGGGCGAAGGCACGCTGGACGCGAAGGTGGGCAGTGTACGCAAGGTGGACTGGAGTTCGTTCCGCGTGAACTTCTTCCTCATGCTCGACCCCGCGCATGCCGACCAGTTGCCGCATACGTGGCTGACAAGCTTCTACCTGCCTCGCGGGCGTGCGGATCAACTGGCAAAGGTGTCGCGCGACTTCGGCAACCTGAGCCTGATCGACGTGGACGCCCTGCTCGATCGCGTGCGCGAGATCGTCGACCGCGTCGGCGGTGCGGTGCGCTGGGTGCTCGGCTTCAGCCTGCTCGCAGGCGCTCTCGTGCTTGCCGCCGCGCTCGCAGCGAGTGCGCAGGAACGGCGCAAGGAAGCCGCGCTGCTGCGCACGCTGGGCGCCACCCGGGCACAACTGCGTGCCGCGGCGGCCTGCGAGTTCGCCCTGCTCGGACTCGTCGCGGGGCTGACCGCCGCGCTGGGGGCACTCGGCGCCGGCCTGTGGCTCGGCAACGCGGTATTTCGCATCGAGAACTTCGTGCCGCCGCTATGGCCGCTGATCGGCGCAGCCGCGCTGGCTGCGTTCGTGGTCATGGCGATCGGCCTGTTCGGCACGCGCAAAGTGGTGCGCACTTCGCCGATGGCCTTGCTGCGCGAGGGATGAGTCCGACCTGCCCTACGCTTGCGATTCGCCGTCGGTGTGCATTTCCAGCGACATCACGATCGCGTCCTCGCGGCCGCCCCTTGCCGGGTAGTAGGAGGGACGGCGTCCGATCTCGGTGAAGCCAAGCGAGTCGTACAGCGCCTTCGCGACCGGGTTCGACGGGCGGACTTCCAGGAAGATGCGTTCCGCCCCGTACCAGCGGGCGAGGTCGAGCAGGCGGCGCATCATGCGGCGGCCGTAGCCGAGCCCGCGATGCGCATTGCCGATGCACACGTTGAGCACGTGCGCCTCGCCTGCCGCCACCGAGAGGATGCCGTAACCGGCGATCTCACCCTCGTGCACGATCACCCAGCAGTTGTGGCCTGCCTGCAGGCAGTCACGGAAGATACCCGCGCTCCATGGGAACTCGTACGAGGCGTGTTCGATCGCGACCACCGCATCGAGGTCGTCGCGACGCATCGCGCGTACTTCGGTGGACGGACGTGCAACGGCGACCATCGGATCAGGCTCCGCGCAAGACAGGTCCAAGGGTACGCAGTCCGTTCCACAGGCGCCGCTTGGCTGCCGGGTCCGTGAGGATCGCCGCCGGTGTATCCACCAGCACGATCTGGGCCGCGCTCATCACGGCCGCCGGGAGGTCGCGGCCCAGCGCCCTCGCCTGCGCCTCGCCGAAGACGATGTATGCCCTGGCGACGGGTATCTCGCCCAGTCCCCTTTCACCCGCCTCCAGGCGGGCGGCGCGGCCCATGACCGGGCCGAACGCACGCAGGGCGCGTCCCACCAGGTCCAGCTCGCGGCCGCTGGCACCGGCCGGCAGCACCACGACACACATGGTCTGGCTGGGGGATACCACCTCGTTCGCCGCCATGCTCTCCGGCCCGACGGAAACCGGCCCCGCACGCAGGCGCCAGGGCGTGATGCCCATGACCTTGAGCAGGCGCTGGCGGCGGTCGAGCGCGGCAGCCATCGGTGTTACTCCGGCACCTTCGCGCGGCGAGCGCGACGACGGCGCGTGGCTCGCCCCCAAAGGGTCATGATCGGGCCGGACACGGTGTAGATGACCGCCACGGCGAACAACACACGTGCCGTGTCGACCAGCAGCAACACCACGATCAGCACCGCCGCGATCAGCCAGATGAACGGGACGCGGTCGCCCTTCGGCCACGCCTTGAAGCTGAAATAGCGGATGTTGCTGACCATGAGCAGCCCCGCGATCACCGCCAGCGGCATCGCGAAGAACGCTACCGACGGGCCGGGGATGTCGAATTTTTCCATCGTCCAGACGAAGGACATGCACAAGCCGGCCGCGGCGGGACTCGCCAGGCCCTGGAAATAGCGCTTGTCGGCCACGCCCACCTGGGTGTTGAAACGGGCGAGCCGCAGCGCGGCGCAAACCGCGTAGATGAAGGCCGCGGCCCAGCCGATCTTTCCCCACACCGGCCCATAGGCCGCCAGCGAGGAGAGCGCCCAGGTGTACATGACCAGCGCGGGGGCCAGGCCGAAACTGACCAGGTCCGACAGCGAGTCGTACTGCACCCCGAATTCGCTTTGCGTATTCGTGAGGCGCGCCACGCGTCCGTCCATGCCGTCGAGGATGCCCGCCACGAACACGGCCAGCGCGGCCACCGCGTAATGCCCCCCGATGGCGGACACGATCGCGTAGAAGCCCGCGAACATGGCGCCCGTCGTGAACAGGTTCGGAAGCAGGTAGATGCCGCGATGACGCGGCGCCCGGACTTGGATCGGATCGCTCATGGGCCATTCCGTGACATGGGGCGCCAGTGTAGCCCAAGGGACCCTTGGTGAAGCGTCAATCCGCCCCCTATCGGAACCGGGACCTGCGTCGCTTGCGCGGCCACGTGGCGGGTGATACTTGTTCCCGTCACACCTTATCCTTCCGCTGGATGGCCTCGCATGCGCCGAATCGTCACCCTTGCCGTCCTTCTCGCGGCCTGCCCCCTCGCGTTTGCCCAGGCCTACAAGTGGAAGGACGCCCAGGGCGTCACGCACTATGCCGATTCGCCGCCGCCCGTGGGAACGAAATACGACAAGGTGAAGACCAGCGGCACGGTCGTCCCGCCCGCGGGAAACACCCCGGCACCGCCGCCCGCCGCCAAACCGGAACCGGCCAAGGCGGCGCCGGCCGGCGCCACCGCGGACACGCCGGAGAACAGGACGAAGCTCTGCGCCACGCTGAAGTCCAACATGGAAACCCTTGCGAAACCGCAGCAGGTTTCCGTCGACGACGGCAAGGGCGGCCAGGTCCCGCTCGACGACGCCGGCCGCAAGCGCCAGATCGAAACCACGCAAGCCCAGATGACCCTGTACTGCAAATAGGTTCGCCAGGTACGGGGCGGTCGGGGAAAACCACCTATAATCCCGCCTTTACCGTACGGACCGCTCGCCGATGCGCCTCAGCAAGTTCCACCTCGCCACCGTCAAGGAAGTACCCGCCGACGCGGAAATCGCCAGCCACCAGCTGATGCTGCGGGCCGGCATGATCCGCAAGCTTGCCTCCGGCCTGTATACGTGGACGCCGCTGGGCCTGCGCGTGATGCGCAAGGTCGAGAACGTCGTTCGCGAGGAAATGGTGCGCGCCGGCGCCGTGGAAATGCTCATGCCGTCCGTGCAGCCGCGCGAGCTCTGGGAAGAGACCGGCCGCTGGGAGAAATTCGGCGGGCAGTTGCTCAAGATGAAGGACCGCAAGGAGCAGGACTACTGCTACGGCCCCACGCATGAGGAAGTCGTTACCGACTTCGCGCGTAACGAGCTGAAAAGCTACAAGCAGCTGCCGCTCAACGTGTTCCAGATCCAGACCAAGTTCCGCGACGAGATCCGGCCACGTTTCGGTGTGATGCGTGCGCGCGAGTTCCTCATGAAGGACGCGTACTCGTTCCATCTCACCCCGGAATCGCTCGGCGAAACGTACGAGGTGATGTACCAGGCGTATTCTCGAATCTTCACCCGCCTGGGCCTGGAGTTCCGTGCGGTCGACGCGGACACCGGCGCCATCGGCGGCAGCGCCAGCCACGAGTTCCAGGTACTGGCGGACGCCGGCGAAGACGCGCTCGCCTTCTCCGATACCTCGTCCTACGCGGCCAACATCGAAAAGGCCGAAGCCCTCGCGCCCACCGGCGAGCGGCCAGCGCCCTCGGCGGCGCTGGCGCGAGTCGACACGCCCGCACAGCGGACGATCGAAGAAGTCAGCGCGTTCCTCGACGTGCCCGCCACCCGGGTGGTGAAGACGATCCTGGTGCGCGGTCGCGAGGGCCTCGTCGCCCTGTGCGTGCGTGGCGATCACGAGATCAACGAAG
>NZ_JBNDHZ010000068.1:0-16587 GCF_056755355.1 Luteibacter sp. HAY1-4A | reverse complement strand
GTGATCATGCCTGTCTCCTTCGTTTCGAGGGGGTGTTCGCCGGCGTCGCCGCGACGGGCGATTCGGCGGGGATAGGGAGAGGGGTGTCCGGGTAGATCGAGCGATAGAGGGCAATCTTCTCGTCGAGGCGGGCGATCGTCTCGGTCAGCTCTGCCAGCTGCTCACGCAGGTTCGTGGCATGCCGGGCAAGCAGGTCGCCGCGTTCGCGGATGCTCTCCTGGGTCTCGCCCAGGCGGCGCAGGCGCACGTATTCCTGGATGTCGCGCATGGACATCCCCGTGCGGCGCAGTTTCAGGACGAACTGGATGAAGCGCATCTCGGCCTCGCCATAGACCCGCTGGCCGCCACGTCGCGGCACGGGGTCGATGAGGCCGATCTGCTCGTAGTAACGCAGCGTATGCGTCGTGAGGCCGGTGGCGAGGGCGGCCTCGGCGATGGTCTTGGACTCGGGCATTTCGAAAGCCTACGCCTTCGAGTGCGCTCTAAGTCAACACCCGTCCAGAAAGATGACCTATCCCTGTGGGAGCCGCTTCAGCGGCGATCCCGCGGCAGCGGGTCGGTTTGCCGCGAGCACGAATCGCCGCTGAAGCGGCTCCCACATAAAGCGCGTCATGGCAGGGCAGAATCCACCGGTGTCGGCTTCAGGTCGTTGTCCAGCGCGATCATCGTGAAGGTGCCGCGCGTGCAGAGCTCGCGGGCACCGGTCAGGAGTTCCTCCGTGAACATGGCGACGTCGACCTTCATCGACGTGCGGCCCACCGAGACCACGGTAGCCACCAGTTCCACCATCTGGCCCTTGCGGACCGGCACGTGGAAGTCCACCTGCTCGGAGCGGGCCGTGACCACCACCTTGCGCGAATAGCGCGAGGCGGCGAGGAACGCCGCCTTGTCCATCCATGCCAGCGCCTGGCCGCCGAACAGCGTTCCGAGGTGGTTGGTGTGGTCGGGGAAGACGATCTCGAGGACACGGGCCTCGGTCGGGCGGGCGATGGGGAGCATGGCGGCGTCTTCGGTCATGATGGGCTCCATTCTACCCGTCAGAAAGCCTGGTCGAACGCGACCTCTCCCTGCACGCCCACCTGGTACGAGGACACGCGGCGCTCGAAGAAGTTGGTCAGTTCCTGCACGTCCTGCAGGTCCATGAAGTCGAACGGGTTTTTCGCGCCGTACTTCTTCGGCATGTCCAATTGCACCAGGCGCTGGTCGGCGCAGTACTCCAGGTACTGGCGCATGTCGGCCACGGAGAGGCCGGCCACGCCGCCGGACAGCACGTCCTGGGCGAACTGCGTCTCGCAGGCGATGGCGTCTTCGAGCATGGCTTCCACCTGCATGCGCATGTCGTCGTCGAACAGGTCGGGCTCCTGCTCGCGCACGGTGCGCACCACCTCGAAAGCGAACGCCATATGGCCGGATTCGTCGCGGAACACCCAGTTGGTTCCGGAAGCCAGGCCATGCAGCAGCCCGCGCGAGCGCAGATAGTAGACGTAGGCGAAGGCGGCGAAGAAGAACAGGCCCTCGATGCACGCGGCGAAGCAGATCAGGTTGAGCAGGAACTGGCGGCGGTGCTCACGTGTTTCCAGGCGGTTGAGGTTCTGGATCGAGTCGATCCACTTGAAGCAGAACTCGCCCTTCTGGCGGATCGACGGAATGCTCTCGATCGCTGCGAACGCCTTGTTCCGCTCCGCTGGCTCGGGAATATAGGTGTCGAGCAGCGTGAGGTAGAACTGCACGTGCAACGCTTCTTCGTACAGCTGGCGCGACAGGAACATCCGCGCCTCGGGCGAGTTCACGTGCTGGTACAGGTTCAGCACCAGGTTGTTCGACACGATGGTGTCGCCCGTGGCGAAGAACGCAACGAGCCGATGGATCAGGTGACGATCCGCGTCGGACATCTTCGCCTTGAGGTCGGTCACGTCCAGCGAGAAGTCCACTTCCTCCACCGTCCACGTATTGCGGATGGCGGCGCGGTACATCTCGTAGAACTGCGGATACTTCATCGGCCGCAGCGTCAGTTCGAAGCCTGGGTCGAGGATATGGGTGTCGCGGGTGATGGGGGATGCGGACATGGCGTGCCTCTTGAAGGTATCTATGGCGCTGTGGGAGCCGCTTTAGCGGCGATCCCGCGGCAGCGGGCGCGCTTTCCGCGAGCACCCGTCGCCGCTGAAGCGGCTCCCACAGGTCTGCTTTTTCAGTGTTCTTCCTGTTACTGGCAGGCTTCGCAGTACTCGGGGTTTTCCAGCGAGCAGAACACCGCCGCCTCGGCCTGTTCCTGCGCATCGGCGACCGGTGCCGCCGGCACAGCTGCCGACGAACTGACCGTGGTCTTCGCGATGCGCGTGGCCGGGCGCGAGCGCAGGTAATAGGTCGTCTTGATGCCTGCCTTCCAGGCGTACATGTACATCGACGAAAGCTGCCCGATGTTCGGGTTCTCCATGAACAGGTTGAGCGACTGGCTCTGGTCGATGTACGCACCGCGCGCGGCGGCAAGGTCGATCAGTGCCTTCTGCGGGAGCTCCCACGTGGTGCGATAAACGGCGCGCAGCTCGGCCGGAATGGCCGGGATGCCCTGCACCGAACCCTCGGCCAGCTTGATCTGGTCGCGGATCTCCGACGTCCACAGGCCCAGCGTCTTCAGCTCTTCCACGAGGTAGCGGTTCACCACGAGGAAGTCGCCCGACAGCGTCTCGCGCTTGAACAGGTTCGACACCTGCGGCTCGATGCACTCGTAGCAGCCGGCGATCGACGCGATGGTGGCCGTGGGCGCGATGGCGATCAGCAGCGAGTTGCGCAGGCCTTTCGCCTTGACCTTCTCGCGCAGCTGCGCCCAGCGCCCGTCCTTGTCCGTCGGCGTGGCGGCAGGCCAGTAGTCGAACTGCAACTCGCCGTTCGCGGCGCGGCTCTCGTCGAAGCCGGGATGGGCACCGTCACGCTCCGCGATCTCGTTGGACATCGACAGCGCATGGAAGTAGATCTCTTCCGCGATGCGGGTCGACAGGGCACGCGCCTCGTCCGAGTCGAAGGGCAGGCGCAGCTTGAAGAACACGTCCTGCAGGCCCATGACGCCGAGGCCAACCGGGCGCCACTTCATGTTCGCCGTCTTCGCGGTGGCGATCGGGTAGAAGTTGAGATCGATCACGCGGTTCAGCTGGCGCACCGCGGTGCGCACGGTCGTTGCCAGCTTGTCGTAGTCGAACTGGCCGTCCACCACGTGCCGGGCGAGATTGATCGAGCCGAGGTTGCACACCGCCGTCTCGTTCTCGTTGGTGACCTCGAGAATCTCGGTGCACAGGTTCGACAGGTGGATCACGTTATGCGGCAGCGCCGTCTGGTTGCTGGTGGCGTTGGAGCGATCCTTGAAAGTCATCCAGCCGTTGCCGGTCTGGGCCAGCGACCGCAGCATGCGCGCATAGAGTTCGCGCGCCTTGATGGTCTTGGCGGCCAGTCCGTCCGCTTCCGCCTTCTCGTAGGCGGCATCGAACGCGGGGCCCCAGGTGTCCACGAAGTGCGGCACGATCTTCGGATCGAACAGCGACCAGTCGCCGTCCGCTTCGACGCGGCGCATGAACAGGTCCGGTACCCAGTTGGCCAGGTTGAGGTTGTGCGTGCGGCGGGCGTCGTCGCCGGTGTTCTCGCGCAGTTCCAGGAACTCCTCGATATCGGCGTGCCAGGACTCCAGGTACACGCAGGCGGCACCCTTGCGCTTGCCACCCTGGTTTACCGCGGCCACCGAGGCGTCGAGCGTCTTCAGCCACGGTACCAGCCCGTTGGAATGCCCGTTGGTGCCCTTGATGAGCGAACCGCGCGAACGGATGCGCGAATAGGCCAGCCCGATGCCGCCGGCGAACTTCGACAGCTGGGCCACGTCGCCGTATTTCGCGTAGATCGACTCGAGCGCGTCCTGCGGCGAGTCGAGGAGGAAGCACGACGACAACTGCTCGTGCGCGGTACCGGCATTGAACAGCGTCGGCGAGCTGGCCAGGTACTCCAGCGACGAGAGCATGCGGTACAGCTCCAGCGTTTCGGCGACGTCGTTGCCGCCGAGGGCGCAGGCGATGCGCATGAAGAAGTACTGCGGCGTCTCGATCACGAAGCGCTTCGTCGGATGGCGAAGCAGGTAACGGTCGTACACCGTGCGCAGCCCGAAGTACTCGAAGCGGCGCGACGCGTGGGTATCAATGGCGTCGTTGAGCTTGCGCGCGTTCACTTGCACGAAGTCGCGCAGGCGGTCGTTGAGGATGCCTAGCTCGAAGCCGGTCGCGATCGACTGCGAGAAGGACTGGATGTCCTGCCCCGACACCTCCTTGTCGATGAAGGCGGCGAGCAGGCGCGCGGCGAGCTGGCCGTATTCGGGCTCTTCGGCGGTGAGCGCGGCGGCGGTGCGGATGGACAGCTGGTCCAGTTCCTGCGTGGTGGCGCCGTCGTAGAGTCCGCCGATCGTCTTGAGTGCCACGCGCATCGGGTCGACGGCGTAGAGCCCGTCGGCGCTGCGCGTCACCGCGCGCACGATCTTGTTCACGTCGACGATCTCATGCCCGCCGTTACGCTTGGTCACGCGCATCTGGCCCGGATTGTGCGGGGGCGTGAGGGCGAAGGCCGGCGGCGGGTCGCTACGGTAGCCGGCGACGGGAGGCTTCCCGTTGGTCGCGGTTGCGGTTGCGGTGGGGGTGGCGACGGCGTCGGCCGTCGCGGTGCGCTCGTGCGCTGCGGAATCCATCGTGGTCATGTGTGGCGTGCCCCAGGGCCAGGTTCAAACTCCCGTTCCCTCGGACGGGGCTCGAAGCGGCGGCGACACGGGACGGGCCGGGACGGAGCGCGCAAGGCGGCTCCGGTCCGCGACGCGCCTCCCCGCGGAAGCCGTCACTGCAATCGGCACCGACAAGGCACCGACTGCTGGCAGGTCTTCGGACTCGTGGACGGGGCCCGGAGGCCTTGCCTACCCGTCGCTTCCCAGCCGCGGAGGGCCAGTGCATTGAACGGGGTCGTTTCCACTTACCGCTGCGGGGCAGTTCCGGATTCACACCGGATTCCCTATTAAGTCCGACGGGCAGTCGCGCCTCTCCGGACACCAGCGGGACACACGATATAGGTCCCCGGGGGTGCGGTCAACGCCATATGTAGTGATTCGTCGCAAGTGGCTGATCGGCAGCGCAACAGATCCCCGGCGGCTATTCGTGAAGGCCGTCTACACCAAGGGGGCATCCTTCCGACGATAGAATTCGTGTCCTTCCGGACACCATCCCCGAGGCCGATGCTGCCACCATCCACCGAGCAATCCGCCACGAAGGGCGACGAGATCGTCGAATTCGGCGCGGGATTCACCCAGGACCAGTTGCGCCAGGCGCAGAAGATGGACGCCATCGGCAAGCTCACCGGTGGCGTGGCTCACGATTTCAACAACCTGCTACAGGTCATCAGCGGCAACCTCCAGTTGCTTGCCGCAGACGTGGCGGGGAATCCCCGCGCCGAACGGCGCCTCGCCAACGCCATGGCCGGCGTGGCCCGCGGGTCGAAGCTCGCGGCCCAGCTGCTGGCCTTCGGACGCCGGCAGCCCCTGGCACCCAAGGTGGTGAACATCGGGCGCTTCGTGCGCGAGATGGACGATCTGCTGCGCCGCACCCTCGGCGAAGAGATCGAGGTGGAAACGGTGATCGCCGGCGGGCTGTGGAACACGCTCGTGGACACCAGCAATGTGGAGAACGCGCTGCTGAACCTCGCCATCAACGCGCGCGACGCGATGGAAGGCCGGGGCAAGCTCACCATCGAGGCGGGCAACGCCCTGCTCGACACCACCTATGCTTCCGCGCACGGCGACCTCCGGCCCGGCCAGTACGTCATGATCGCGGTCACCGATACCGGAGGCGGCATCCCGCCGGAGATCATCGACCAGGTATTCGAGCCGTTCTTCACGACGAAGCCCGAAGGCCGGGGGACCGGCCTGGGCCTGTCCATGGTCTACGGCTTCGTGAAGCAATCCGGCGGCCACGTGAAGATCTACAGCGAGCCGGGCCACGGCACCACCGTGAAGCTGTACCTGCCGCGGTCGGTGCAGAGCGAAGATCGTATCGTCGACATCGAGGAAGAAGACCTTCGCGGCGGCGACGAAACCGTGCTGGTGGTGGAGGACGACGACGCCGTCCGCGACACCGTGGTCAGCATGCTCGGCGACCTCGGTTACCGCGTGTTGAAGGCGCGCGACGCGGCCAGCGCGCTGTCGATCATCGAGAGCGGCATCGCCATCGATGTGCTCTTCACCGACGTGGTGATGCCCGGTTCCCTGCGCAGCCCGGAACTGGCCCGCAAGGCCGTCGAGCGTCAACCGGGTATCGCCGTGCTCTTCACCTCGGGATACACCGAGAACGCCATCGTCCACGGCGGCCGTCTGGACGAAGGTGTTGAATTGCTGAGCAAGCCATACACCCGCGACCAGCTCGCCCGCCGCATTCGCCACGTGCTCGCCGAGAAAGCCCGGAAAACCGCCAGCGTCATGGCCGCGGTTCCCGGGCCGCCGGCGGCACGCCCGTTGCGCGTGCTGGTCGTGGAAGACGACACCCTGATCCGCATGTCGATCAGCGAAATGCTGGAGAGCCGTGGCCATGTGGCCTTCGAGGCGGCCGATGGCAAAGAGGCGTTGCGCCTGCACGAAGCGCAGCAGATCGACGTGCTCCTGGCCGACGTGGGCCTGCCCGGAATGAACGGCGTGGACGTAGCGGAGAAGCTGCGCGAGGCGCAGCCGGACCTCCCTGTCCTCTACGCCACCGGCGATCACATGGCGAATGGCGTGCGGCCCGACGAACGCACGGCAATCATCGTGAAGCCCTATGGCGTGATGGACCTGATGGACGCCATCGGCCGGATCGCCCGTCGCTAGCCCGCGAACCTTTGTGAGCCGCTTCGACGGCGACGCAATCTATCCATCCCGTCGTGCTTCCATCCGGTGGAGCACATCGTGATGCAGATCACCTTTTAGGTCTCAACGCATCATTTTTCGGACGAGTCTTATATCGCTCATGCGAATGGCAACCTAGCTTTGCTTCCGATCTGAACGGGAGGTTCGGCGGAAGCCGCAATATGAAGGTTGGCCATCTGCTGCTGGGGATATTGGTTACGGTGATATGGGGAAGCAATTTCTCCGTGATAGAAGTGGGGCTTCGTGACCTCGATCCATTTCTTCTCACGGGGTTACGCTTCACTTTCACGGCGCTCCCATTGATCTTCTTTCTCCGCAGACCGCGCGATGTTTCGGTCAAGGTTCTGGCGACATACGGCGTCCTGTTCGGCGTCGGGCTGTGGTGGGTCGTCAACGTTGCGATGTCCAAAGGGCTCTCACCGGGGCTGTCGTCCCTGGTGTTGCAGTTCAGCGCGTTCTTTACCGTGATTCTCAGCGCGCTGCTGCTGCGCGAGCGCATCCGTGCGCCGCAATGGATGGGTATGGGGTTGGCGGGCGGCGGCCTGATGCTCGTGATCGGCTTCACCCAGGGGAAGTCCACGACGCTCGGCGTCGCGCTGGTGCTTCTCGCCGCGCTCAGCTGGAGTGCCTGCAACCTGATCGTGAAGCGGCACAAGCCTGCCGACATGCTGGCCTTCATTGCCTGGTCGAGCGTGTTCTCGGCACCGGCGCTGTTCCTGCTCACCTGGATCCAGCAGGGATCCGCACCCTTCGTAGGGTTGATGGATGGAGTGAGCTTGCGGGCAGCGGGATCGGTGTTGTTCCAGGCATACGTCACCACCGTGTTCGGCTACAAGGTCTGGAATGACCTGATGAAGACGTACCCCGCGGCCCAGGTGGCACCGCTATCGCTCATCGTCCCGGTCTCCGGCATCGTGACGTCGTGCCTTATCTTTGATGAGCGCTTCGGTGTCATTGTCTGGGCAGGCATTGTGACGATGCTCGCCGGGGTTATGGTTTTCGTGCTGGGACCTCGCCTGTGGCGTCCGGGCGCTTGATGGCAAGAGTCGATTTCCTTGTGATGTGGGAGGCGCTGCAGCGGCGATGGCGACCCGCGGCGAGGTGACGGGCTCGCTGCAGGATCGCCGGCATAGGGGGTTCTCACAAGGGTTCAAGGAAGCATATGGCCGCCTGTCACGCCATATGTCTCGCCGGTGATGAAGCTCGCCTCCTGGCTCGCCAGCAACACGTACACCGGCGCGCATTCCACCGGTTGGCCGGGTCGTCCCAGCGGCACGTTCTTGCCGAATTCCACCACCTTGTCCTGCGGCTGGCCGCCGCTCGGTTGCAGCGGCGTCCATACCGGCCCCGGGGCCACGGCGTTCACGCGAATGCCTTTACCGGCCACCTGTTTCGCCAGGGATTTCGTGAATGCCACGATGGCCGCCTTGGTCGGGGCGTAGTCCAGCAGGATGTCCGACGGTTCGTACGCCTGGATGGAGGCAGTGTTCACGATGGCGGCGCCCGGCGGCATATGCGGCAGGGCCGCCTTACTCAGCCAGAACAACGCGAAGACGTTGGTGCGGAAGGTCGCTTCGAACGATTCGCTGTCGAGTTCCTCAATGGACTTCGCGAACTGCTGGCGCCCGGCCACGTTCGCGAGGATGTCGAGGCCGCCGAGTTCCTTCACCGTCTTCGCCACCAGGTCCTTGCAGAAGGCCTCGTCCTTCAGGTCGCCGGGAAGACCGACGATCTTGCAACCTTCACCCTTCAGCAGGGCGATCACCTCGTCGGCATCCTTCTGTTCCGAAGGCAGGTAATTGATGACCACGTCGGCGCCTTCGCGGGCGAAGGCGATCGCGGCCGCGCGGCCGATGCCGGAGTCGCCACCGGTCACCAGCGCCTTGCGGCCGTTGAGGCGGCCATTGCCGCGATAGCTGGTTTCGCCGTGGTCGGGCTTCGGCACCATTTCCTTCGCCAGACCGGGCGCCGGCTGCGGCTGCTTGGCGAATTCGGGCTGCGGATACTGCGTGCGCGGATCGCGCATGGCATAGGGGTCTTTGCTTGCGGCGTTGGCCATGGGGAAGGTCTCACGTCGGGGGATGAGGCCTTCCTGTTTACGGGGCGGCGCGTCCATGCGCCGTCCACGTCACGTCATGTCATTGGCCCATGCCGATCATCTTCTTGCCCTGCTTGAGCACCGCGTCGCACACCTTGCGGGTGAGCTGGGCCTTGATGTCGCCGTTGTTCCCCGCCTCGGCACCGGAGATGTCGAGGGTCTTGCCGCTGGAGGATTTCAGCAGGCCCTTCGCCCCGTCGCGGTAGCCGGGGTCCTGGGTGCCGACCGTCCGCGACTTGGCGCCGAGGCTGCCCAGCAGTCCGTCTTTCACGCCTGCGGCGTCGCCACCCAGGTAGTTGTTCGTCATGCAGTACTGGAGGATGCCCGCGGCGTTGCCCGCCGTTCCGGAGGTGAGCGACGTGCCGCCACCGCCCATCAATCCCTTGAGGCTGTCCAGCTGGGCGGCTGGGGCGGGCGTGACGGTCACGGCAATGGCGAGGGCTATGCCGGCGTGGAAGGTCTTCATGACGTGGCTCCAGGTTCGAGGTCCGGAAGGCATAAACCCTCATGCGTTAGCACAATGTAAGAAAGTGCCCTGGCGCCGGTTATCCTCGGGATTCATGCCGAAGCCCGGGCCGCTCCGTTGATCGCATATCGTCTCGCTCTCACTGCCGCGTTCTGTTTCTATCCGGCGTTCGCCAGCGCGGCCGTCACCATTGATAACCCGCGTGTGGAACACGCCGACGCGCCGACCTACGTCGACGTGGCCCGGCCACGGTTCTCGTGGATCGTGCACAGCGACACGAATGGCACGGTGCAAACCGGTTATCGCGTCGTCGTGTCGCGGCGAGGCGACATCGTATGGGACAGCGGCCCGATCGACAGCGCGCGTTCCTTCGGCATCGTCTACGGTGGCCCGGCCTTGCAACCGGGCGAACGCTACGAGTGGCGAACGGACGTGCGGACGTCCGCCGGCGAAGCCACCACCTCGTCGCGCTTCGACACCGCGCTCGACGACGCCGGATGGCGGGTGGCACGCTGGATAGGGAAGGACGACGATTCGCTGCCCGCGCCCCTGTTGCGCAAGTCGTTCCGCGTGGACGGCGCGGTGACACGGGCGATGCTCTACGTCACGGCCGGCGGTTACGCCGACGTATCCATCGATGGCAAGCCCACGAGCGACGCGGTGCTGTCGCCGGGGTTCACCGACTACGACAAGCGCGTTGAAACGGTCGCCACCGAGGTGAAGCTCGCCGCCGGCGAACATGTTCTGGCGGCCGAGCTGGGGCGCGGGTTCTACGGGCTCACGAACCGCAACGTGTGGCACTGGGAACGCGCGCCATGGCATGGTCGTCCGAGGATGCGCGCCTTGCTACGCATCCAGTATGCGGATGGCCGCACGCAGGCCATCGGCAGCGACACCAGCTGGCAGCTGGCAGACGGTCCGACGCGTCGCGACGATCTCTACGGTGGCGAAACCTACGATGCAAGGCTGTCGACGCCGCAGGCATGGAAAGCGGCCACGGAACTTCCCGCTCCGCGTGGAAAACCGGTGGCACAGACCGAGCAGCCGATCCGTGTCGTGGCATCGCTCGCCGCCACGTCGGTGAGCGAGCCGCGTCCAGGCGTTTACGTGTTCGCCTTCCCGCGCGTGATAGCGGGCTGGGCCACCTTCGACGTCGACGGCCCCGCAGGCAGCACGATCGTCGCCACCTACGGCGAGAAACTGCTGCCCGACGGCACCGTGGACGCACGCGACGAACACCACTACTTCAAGGACGGATTCCAGACCGATCGTCTTACCTTGGCGGGCGGCCCGCTGCGCTGGCATCCGCGTTTCTCGTACAAGGGCTTCCGCTACGTGCAGGTGCAAGGCTGGCCCGGCGGCAAGCCGCCGCTCACGGCGGTGACGGCGCAGGTAGTGCATACGGATGTGGCCGTCACCGGGCACTTCGACAGCTCGAACGCGTTGCTCGACTGGATCCACACCGCCGCCGTGGACACCATGCTCAACAATCTCTACGGCATTCCGACCGACACGCCGATGTACGAGAAGAACGGCTGGACGGGCGACGGCATGCTCGGTGCCGACATGTTCCTGCGCAACTTCGACGCCGGGCGCCTGTTCGCGAAGTGGGTGCGCGACATCGCGGATGCGCGTAACGCCGATGGCGCACCGTTGTTGATCGCGCCGAACCCGGGGTGGGGGAACGCCCGCGCGCCGACCTGGCACGCTGCCTACGTCTTCATTCCATGGTCGCTATGGATGTCGACCGGAGACAGGCAGCCGATCGAGGAACACATCGCGGGCATCGAGCGTTACGTGGCGATGGAAGATGCGCGCTCGCCGGACGGCATCGCCGACACCGAGCTCGGCGATTGGGTGAGTCCGGAAACCGATCCGGCCGGAGAGAATGCTCCCGAGGACAAGCGCGTCGCCGCGACGGCATATCTGTACGGCATGCAGCGTCGAACGGCCGACATGTTGCGGCTTGTCGATAACCCCGTGCGCGCAGCGTGGTTCGACGAACGCGCGGACGCGGTGCGCAACGCATTCAATGCGCGTTTCCTCGATCGTGCCGCGGGCCGCTACCGCGGCGAGGGCGACAAGGGCTATCGGCAGGCGCACAACCTCCTGGCCCTCGCCTTCGGCCTCGTGCCGACCGACCTCGTGGACAAGGTGGCGGCCGGCGTCGCGGCGGATGTGAAGGCCCGGGGCGATCACCTGGACACCGGCGCGCTCGCGACGAAGGTCATCCTGCCGGTACTCACCGGCACGGGTCATGCCGCCGAAGCCTGGGCCATCGCGACCCAGACGACGTTTCCGAGCTGGGGATTCTGGCGGGCGAACGGCGCCACCAGCCTTTGGGAACATTGGAAGCTGGCCTCCCGGTCCAGGGGGCACTACTTCCTCGGCACGATCGACGACTGGCTTTATGGCGATGTGGCAGGGCTGCGCCCGCTGGAACCCGGCTGGCGCCGGTTCGAGGTGCGGCCTGCTTTCACCGCGTTCCTCGACCATGCCTCGGCGGCCGTCATGACCCCATATGGCGAAGCGTCGGTGGCATGGCGAGCCTCGGCGGGAAAGGTGACGGCGGAGGTCGTCGTCCCGATGGGTGCCGAGGCCGTGGTGGTCCTGCCGGGCATGCCACCACGGACCCTGGGGTCTGGCCGGCACTCGCTCTTCACACATTGAAACGGGCGCTTCGTAAAGTCTTACCGATTCCGGCCGCTACAGTCATCACGGGGTAACACGAGGGTGATGGCAATGTCGGCGGTAACGAACTGGTTTGGACGCACGCGGCTCAATACGCGCGTGTGGATGGTCATGACGGTGGTCGTGGTGGGCCTGGCAGCTCAGACGATCATGGCCGGCTTGGAAAGCCGGCAGGTGCAGATGCAACAGCTTGAAGAATCACTGGCCCAGCATGTGACGGCGGCCTCGGCCATCGCCGAAAGCTTTCGCGCACGTGCTGAAAAGGGCGAGATGAGCATGGACAACGCGAAGGCCGCTGCGCTCCGGGACATCGAAGCGATGCGCTGGGCCGATGGCTCGGGTTATGTCTTCTCGTTCGATTCGGATCTCAAGATGCGCATGCATCCGCTGCGCCATAGCGATGTCGGCAAGGACATCCGTAACGACGTCGATGGCAAGGGCTTCCATCATTACGAAGCCATGCTCGCCGCCGACAGCAAGGATGGCCACGGCATGACGCGTTACACCCAGATCATGCCGAAGACGAAAGAGCTGCGCGACAAGATCAGCTACTCCACCTGGTACAAGCCCTGGGACCTGCACTTCGTTTCGGGCGCGTACTTCCAGGATATCGACGCGAACTTCGAAGCGCAGCTGAAAGCGAATCTACTGAAGTCGGGCCTCATCGCCCTGCTGGCACTCTTCATCGTGTGGTTCTCGATGAGCAGCATCCGCGCCACGGTGGGTGGCGAACCGACCGACGCGGTGGAAATCGCCGGGCGCATCGCCGGCGGCGATCTTCGCACCGACGCGGCGGCCTATGCGCCGGAAAGCCTGCTCGGCGCGCTCGAGCGCATGCGCGGCACGCTGGCGTCGATCGTCACCGAGGTGCAGGAAGGCGCGCACGTCGTCTCCACCACCTCGGGCGAAATCGCGCGCGGCAACGACGACCTGTCGCAGCGAACGCAGGAACAGGCGTCGAGCCTGGAAGAGACCGCGGCCTCGATGGAAGAAATGACGGCCACGGTGCGGCAGAACGCCGACAACGCCATGGCGGCCGATCGCCTGTCGCGGCATGCGCGCGGGGAAGCGGAGAAGGGTGGCGCCGTAGTGTCCCAGGCGATGGAAGCGATGCACCAGATCGGCGATTCCAGCCGCCGCATCGGCGACATCGTCGGTCTCATCGACGACATCGCCTTCCAGACCAACCTGCTTGCACTCAACGCGGCCGTCGAAGCGGCACGCGCCGGCGAGCAGGGCCGCGGGTTCGCCGTGGTCGCGGCGGAAGTCCGCCGGCTGGCCCAGTCCAGCGCTGCGGCATCGCGTGAAATCAAGGGGCTGATCGCCGAAAGCGGCGAGCGCGTCGACGCCGGCACGGCTCTCGTCCAGCAATCGTCGCTCGCCTTGCGCGATATCGTCGACAGCGTGAAGAAGGTGACCGACATCGTCGCGGAAATCGCCGCCGCCAGTGCGGAGCAATCGTCGGGCGTCGACCAGGTCAACCTCGCCATCGCGCAGATCGACCAGGTGACGCAAGAAAATGCGGCGCTGGTGGAAGAAGCCGCCGCCGCAGCGAAGTCGATGCAGGACCAGGCGGCGTCGCTGCACGAACACGTGGCGTTCTTCACCGTGGACCACGACGGAAAGGTACGCCAGGAGCGCACGGCGTCCGAACGGAGCGAGCACGACTTGAAGTTCGGGCAGCGTTCCGCCGACGGCCGTGAAACCGCGGGTGCCGATGCCTGGACCGAATTCGCGTAAGGGTTCCTCACCGCTAGCCGGCAACCTGTTTCGTTGCCGGCCGACGGGCCTCGTCCACCCCGGTTTCACGATGGCGTGTTCACCCTAAGCGGATACGGGAAGCCCGTGCCGCATCTGGGAGGCCATCGTGAAACGCGCAAGGAAACACCATCCGGCGACGTTGCTCACTGCGTGCATTTTCGCGCTGGTCGGTGCCGCGACGCTGCTCGGCGGCATCAAGCTGGTGAACCTGGGCGGCTCGGTGTACTACCTCGTCGCCGGCGCCGTCATCCTGGTGGTTGCCGCGCTCTTGTTGTTCCGCCTGCGCGTGGCCGTACCCATCTATGGCCTGTTCCTGCTGGCCACGGCGGCATGGTCGGTCTGGGAGGCGCATCTCGACTGGTGGCAGTTGCTGCCACGCCTCGACGTCTGGTTCGCACTTGGTTTGTGGCTGCTCTTGCCTTGGCCCCGGCGCGGGCTCAATCGCGACAGCCTGTACGAGACCTCGCGGCGCACGGGAGGTGGCTTCCTTGCCTTCTCCCTGCTCGTGGTGGCGATTGTCGGCATCGCCGGTGCGCTGCACGCCGAGCCCGATCTCGCCGGCGAGCTGCCGATGACCGAGGTCTCCGGCCCGCAGGGCGACAGGACATGGCAGCCGGATGGCGACTGGACCGACTACGGTGGCTCGGCGTACGGTCAGCGCTATTCGCCGCTGAAGCAGATTACGCCGGCCAATGTCGGCCAGTTGCAGGTGGCCTGGACGTTCCGCACGGGGGACATGCCGGGGCCGGACGATCCGACCGAGACAACGCTGGAAAACACGCCGCTTAAAGTAGGCGACACGCTTTACCTGTGCACGCCGCACAGCAAGGTGATCGCACTGGATGCGGCGACGGGCCAGAAGCGCTGGGAGTTCGATCCCAGGATCCAGAGCCCGGTGGGCTTCAAGCACTGGGAACACATGACCTGTCGCGGCGTTTCGTACCACGACGACGCGAAGTACGCCGACGCGACGATTCCCGCGCCGGCCACGACCACGGGTTCGCCCGCTACGGCAGCATCCACGGCGTCATTGCCAGCGTCGTCGTCGCTGTCCGCGACCTGTCCACGCAGGCTGTTCCTTCCGACGGCGGACGCACGGCTGATCGCCCTCGACGCGGACTCGGGGAAACCCTGCGACGACTTCGGCAACCACGGCACGGTGGACCTCCGCGCGAACCTCGGACCTTTCACCCCCGGCGGGTATTACTCGACGTCGCCGCCCGCGGCCACGAAGAACCTGGTCATCATCAGCGGGCACGTCACCGACAACGAATCGACGAACGAGCCCTCCGGCGTGGTCCGAGCGTTCGACGTGCACGACGGTCACCTTGTCTGGAACTGGGACGCAGGCAATCCCGACGCCACCGAGCCGATCGCCCCCGGCGCTACCTACACGCGCAACTCGCCGAACGTCTGGTCGCTCTTCAGCGTCGACGAAGACCTCGGCATGGTGTACCTGCCGATGGGCAACCAGACGCCGGACCAGTACGCCGCGGGCCGCACGCCCACCTCGGAAAAGTACGGTGCCGGCATCGTGGCCCTCGACATCGCCACGGGCAAGGTCAAGTGGAACTACCAGTTCACGCACCACGATCTCTGGGACATGGACATCGGCGGACAGCCGACCTTGATGGACATGCAGACCGCCGACGGGATGAAACCGGCGCTGCTCGCTTCCACCAAGCAAGGCAGCATCTACGTGCTCGACCGCCGCGACGGTACGCCGATCGTTCCTATCCGCGAGGTGCCGCGACCGCAGGGCGCCGTGCCGGGCGACCACACGTCGCCCACGCAGCCGCAGTCGGATCTCAACCTTGCGCCGTCCGACCTGCGCGAGAAGGACATGTGGGGCACGACGCCGCTCGACCAGTTGTGGTGTCGTGTGCGCTTCCGCTCCCTGCGCTACGACGGCATGTTCACCCCGCCTTCCGAGCAGGGTTCGCTGGTATTCCCCGGTAACTTCGGCGTCTTCGACTGGGGCGGCGTATCGGTCGACCCGGCGCGGCAGCTCCTGCTTCTAAATCCCAGCTACATGGCGTTCCAGTCGCGCCTCATCCCCAAGGAGAAGCTGGCGAAGATGGAGCTGGGCCCGGCCAAGAGCGAAACCGAAGGCGTGAAGATGGCCAAGGGCATTCCCTATGGCATCGAACTGAAGCCGTTCCTCTCGCCGCTGGGTATTCCATGCCAGGCGCCACCGTGGGGCTATGTCGCGGGCGTCGACCTGCGCACTGGTAAGACGATGTGGCGGCACAAGAACGGCACGATCGTCGACAGCGCGCCGCTGCCCATCCCGATGCCCCTCGGCGTGCCGAGCATGGGCGGCATGGTGACCACGGCCGGCGGGGTTACGTTCCTCTCCGGCACGCTGGACTATTACATCCGCGGCTACGATGTGCGCACCGGTCGCAAGCTATGGGAGGCCCGCCTGCCCGCCGGTGGCCAGGCTACGCCGATGACGTATGCCGACCGCTCGGGACGCCAGTATCTATTGGTGAGCGCGGGAGGACACGGCTCGCTGGGCACGAAGCTCGGCGACTGGGTCGTCGTCTACGCGCTGCCGAAATAACCGGGTGTCGGGGGGGGCGCGGGGTGGGGGGGGGGGCGGGGGGGGCGGGGCCCCTGGGGGCCCCCCGAGGGGGGGGGGGCCCCCCCCCCCCCCCCCCC